>NZ_VWWC01000007.1:0-104935 GCF_011753175.1 Burkholderia sp. Cy-637
TCCGACAGCGGCAGCGGTTCGCCGGCGCGCGGCGCCCAGTCGGGCGCGGCCAGCCAGCTCAAGGCCTCGCTGAACAGCGGCACGGCATCCTCGCGCGGCGGGTCCTCGCCGGGCTCGTGGCGCACCACGGCCGCGTCGAAGCGGCGTTCGTCGTAGTCGGCCAGCAGCCGGGCCGAGGAGCCCAGGTGCATCTCCAGCGACAGCGAGGGATCGTGCCGATGCAGGCTGGTCAGCAGCGCGGGCAGGTCCGGCACCGCCACGTGCTCGCTGACGCCGATCGACAGCCGGCGCGGCTCGGCGGCCACCGTGCCGAGCGCGCGCTGGTGCGCGTCGAGCAGTTCGCGCGCGGCCGGCAGGAAGGCCTCGCCGTCGACGGCGAGCCTCACCACGCGCGGCGTTCGCTCCAGCAGGGCGCGGCCCAGATGCGCCTCGAGCCGCTTGATCTTGAGGCTGACGGCCGATTGCGTGGTGTCGAGCGCGTCGGCGGCGCGCGTGAAACTGGCCAGCTCGGCGACCAGCACGAAGGCGCGGACGGCATCGAGATCGAGTGGTTTCATTTTGAATGAAAATGGATGATATATCCAGTGATGTCTGTTGATTATAGATGGGCCTGCCTATGCTGGGAGACATCGATGGGAAACACCCGTTTCCCCTTCAACCGCCAGGAGCCCGTCATGCCCTTCACCCGTATCGCCGTTCGCGAAGGCCGTTCCGTCGAGGATCGCCACGCCTTGTCCGCCGGCGTCCATCGCGCCCTGCAGCGCGCCTTCAACGTGCCCGAGGACGACATCTTCATGCTCGTCACGCAACACGCCGCCGAGGACTTCATCTTCGGGCGCCACTACCTCGGCATCGAGCGCAGCGACGACCTGGTGATGCTGCAGATCACCGTCAGCGATACGCGCACGCGCGAGCAGAAACGCGAGCTGTATCGGCTGATCGTCGAGGAACTGGGCGCCTCGCCGGGCGTGCGCCCCGAGGACGTGCTGATCAGCCTGGTCGAGGTCAAGCTCGACGACTGGTCGTTCGGGATGGGCCTCGCGCAGTACGCGAACTGAGCGCCGGCGACGCGTCGGGCGCTCTGCTCCCGGTCAGGCCGTGCCGTGTACCATGCTCGTCATCGACAGCCGTCGACGGCGCGCATGGGCGCGACGGGCAGGCTGGCGAGCGGAGGTTTCATGACGCGTGTGCTGGAAATCGTGCTTGCCCTGCCCTTGCCGTCGGGCGGGGTGACCGCCGGGCGCCGCCGCGGCACCGCGCGCGCGGTGCGCGACTTCGGCGCGGAACTGGTTCGTGCCTGGCGGATCTGCCCGCCGGTGCGGATGAAGCGCGGGCACGAAAGCATCGCGATTACCCCGCTGGCGCTGGCCGAGGCGCTGCCGCACGCGTCGCGCTGGCGTGCCTGGCGCGAGACGGGGCAGGCCGGCGAGCGGTGGGTGGCGGTGCACTCGACGCCGTTCGCGCCGGGCATCGCGATACGCGAGACGCTGCCCGACCAGACGCAGGATGCCGAGGCGGCCGCCAACGACGGTTCGCTGGCCGCCGAGCTGCGGCGCGTCTTGCGCGAGGGGAGCGTGCCTGCCCATGCGATCGGGGCCGGCGCGGATCCTGCGGAATCCGAAGCGAGCGAGCGGCCGACGCAAACGCCGGCCGCCGCTGCATTCGCCTTCGATTGCGAGCGCCGGCGCGGCCGCTGGCAGCGCGAGGATCGCGTGCCGGTCGACCTCACGCTCGACGACCTGGGCTGGCGCGGCGAACAGGGCGCCGGCCGCGCCTGCGAGCTGCGGCTGGCGGTGGAGTATGTCGACGACGATGCCGGCCGGGAACTGGCCTTGCGCTCGCTGTTCGATGCGGCGCGCGAACTGAGCGGCGCCTGGCCCGCCTTCCTGAAGCCGGCTTCGCTGCTCGACCTGGCCTGCGCGGGCGTGCCGCCCGATGCCGAGCGCGGCCCGGTGCGCGCCGATCCCGTCGACTTGGCCGGCATGCGCCGGCAGCGCGAGGCCCTGTTCGCGTTCGGCGCGAACGTGGTCGCGCAATGGCTCGGCAACGACGCCGGCGTGCGCGACAGCAGCGATCCCGAATACGTCCACCAGATGCGCATCGCGCTGCGCCGGCTGCGCACGCTGATGCGGCTGTTCCGCGATTACGCCGACGAGGCCTATCGCGAGGCCTTCGCGGCCGATCTCTCCTGGTTCGGCGCGCAGCTCGGCGCGGTGCGCGACTGGGATGTCTGCGTCAGCGAAACGCTGCCGCGCCTGGCCGAGGCCGATACCGACATCGCCGGTGCGCCCGCCTGGGCCGCCACGCTCGAGGCTGCGGCGCGCCAGCGCGACGTGGCGCGCGGCGAGCTGCGGCAGGCCTTGGGTTCCTCGCGTTATGCGCGGCTGGTGCTGGGCTGGGTCGAATGGCTGTGCCTGCTGTCGCTGCGCGACGAGCGGGCCGCCACGCGGCGCCAGCGCCGCTCGCTCAAGCGCCATGCGGCCCGGCGCGTCGACAAGCTGTTCGCGCGCGTCTACGGCGCGCCGGACCTGGCCACGCTCGACGTCGCCGCGCGCCACCGCGTGCGGATCGATGCGAAACGGCTGCGTTACGCGCTGGAATTCTTCGCCTCGATCGCCTCGCCGGACACGCGCCGCAAGCTGATCAAGCGGGTCTTGAAGGTGCAGGGCACGCTGGGCGACGCCAACGATGCCGAGGTCGCGCTGCGCCACCTCGAGCGGCTCGCCGCGCCACCCGAGCAACTGGGCTTCGCGCGCGGCTACGGCGCGGCCGCGCAGCATTACGCGACGATCGCGGCCGAGGCGCAACTGCGCAAGCTGTGGCGTCCCAAGCTGCGCGGCTAGCGCGCGGAGGCACTGTGCGCTGAGCGAGGCGAGGCTGCCATGCGCGAGTCGCTGTCACGGAGCCGATTGCAGCGGGATCGCGAGGATGGCTCAGATGCTGCGGAAGGCGGGCGGCCGGGAGGAGGAAGAGGCCGCGCCGGCGCGCGAGGCCGGCCGATAGTTCGGGTTGGCCTTCCAGCGGGCGCGCACATAGGGGCGCTCGTGGCCCGACACCTTCAGCGCGACCTCGGTGACCCAGCGCTGCGAGGGCACCGGGATGCCGTGCAGGGTGATGGTGACGATCGCGAGGCTGGCCACCACGGCCGGCACCGACCAGCGATGCGGCTCGGCGCGCCAGGCGATCAGCACGAAGGACAGCGCGGCCAGCGCGCCGACCACGCAGCCGGTGATCGATTCGGAAGGCGAATGCGCCGAGAGCACCACGCGCGAGAACGAGACCGCCACGCCCAGCGCCAGGCCGGCCGCCACGCCGGCCGCGCGCAGGGCAGGATGGGCGCGCGTCATCGCGATCATCATCGCGACCGGGTAGACCGAGGTCGACAGCATCGAATGGCCGCTGAAGCCGGTGAAATCCCAGGCCCGGATGCCGATGCCCCAGCCGAGGAAGGCGATCTTGGTCAGCCCGACCGCGGCCACCGCGACGCCGAGCACGACCAGCCAGGTCAGCGCGAGACGCGCCGAGTAGCCGAGCGCAAGCCAGATCGCGAGCGTGGCGGCGAGGGGGAGCGTGATGCCGGCACTACCGAAGTAGGTGATCCAGTTCCACAGTTGAAGCGGCAGGTCGTACATCGAGAAACGGCGGCGAGATGAAGTGGAAAGAGGCGGAACGCGGGCCGTGAGGCGGACGGCGACTGCCCAGTATAACGGGGTCCATCCCGGCGCTACACGATCCGGCCCCCGGTCAAGCGGCTGAAACAATGTTATTGTGCAATGCACAAATTCAACGTGGTGGTGCCGCTGTTGGCGCCCCGATTCGACTGCGAGCCGATCGATGACCAAAAGTCTCACGAAACTCTGGCTGGGCGGTATGAAAAAAATGCTGCGCACGCCCGCGCCGCGATCGCCCGCCGGCGTCGCGAGCGCCCCCCGTTCCACGCCCCGCGGCGCCGATGCGCGCGCGCCGGTGCCGCCGCGCGAATCGCGCGTTCGGCCACGCGCGGCCGCCTGGGCCGGCGGCGAATGGAGCCGCGGCGAGCATCCGCTGCCCTTCGTGATCGGCCGCTTGGTCCGGCACCTCGACTACGCGCTGTATGTGCCGCGCGATCTCCCGGAAGGCGCGCCGCTGGTGGTGATGCTGCACGGCTGCACCCAGGATGCCGACCAGTTCGCGCAAGGCACCCGCATGAACCTGCTGGCCGATCGGCACGGATTCGCGGTGCTGTACCCGGAGCAGTCGACGCAGGCGCATTCGCACGGCTGCTGGCACTGGTACGACGATACCGAGCGCGGCGGCCGCGGCGAGGCGCGTGCCGTGGTCGACCTGGTCGACAGCCTGGTCGAGGAGCGACATTTCGACGCGTCTCGCGTCTTCGTCGCCGGCTTGTCGGCGGGGGCCGGGCTGGCGACGCTGCTGGCGCTGCATTTCCCGGCGCATTTCGCGGCGATCGCCATGCATTCGGGGCCGGCCTTCGGCGATGCGCGCTCGAGCATCGCGGCGATGGACGTGATGCGGCGCGGCCTGCATCGCGATCCGGTCGCGATTGCCGACGAATACGCCGAACCCGGCAGCTATCCCGGCATGCCGGTGCTGATCGTCCATGGCGACGAGGATCCGGTGGTGTCGCCCGTCAACGCCGAGCACCTCGCGCTGGAATTCCTGCGGCTCAACGACATGGTCGAGGCGGGCGGGGCACGGCGCGGCGTCACGCGGACCGAGACGGACATGGGCGACGCGAGCCTGGTCGATTATTGTCGCGGCGGCACGCCGGTGCTGCGCGTCTGCCATGTCGGCAAGCTCGGCCACGCCTGGGCCGGCGGCGACGAAACGGTGCCGTTCCACGCGGCGGTCGGACCCGATGCGAGCACGATGATCTGGGGCTTTTTCGCGGAGCATTGTCGCCAGGGTGCGACAAGGTGACCAGGTATTTTTGAAACGCTTGGCGAGGCTAGGGGTTTTCCCTATAATTCGGGTTAACACTTAAGCAATAACCCTGGATTTGGAGAGCCCTATCATGATGTACATGCTGAGCCGCCTGTTCCTGTTCCTGACGAAGTCTTCCGAACAGATCGCCAAGGAACGCGCCGATGCGTACCTGGCCGATGCCACCGATCTCTACGATCTCGAATTCCGCATCCGCAAGCTCGACCAGGAAGCCGCACATCGCGCGCCGGCCTGGATGGCCGCACGTTGATCGCCGGCTCCGGCTGCGAAACGGGCGATGCGTTCCTGATCTTCCCGCCGTTGCGAGAGTCTCGCGCAGACAAAAAAGCGTGACAACCACCGTGGTTGCCACGCTTTTTTCATATCCGTCGTGCCGCGCCCGGCTTGGCCGGGCGCGGGCCTGAACGGGCGCCCGCCTCAGGCGATCACGATCCGCACCGGCACGTTGTTGCGCGTCGCGTTCGAATACGGGCACACCTCGTGTGCCTTGTCGACCAGTGCCTTGGCCGCTTCGGGCGCCAGGCCCGGCAGCGAGACGCGCAACTCGACGTCCAGCGCGAAACCTCCCTTGTCGTTCGGGCCGATGCCCACTTGCCCCGTCACCGTCGTATCGGCCGGCAGCGCCTGCTTGGTCTGGCCGGCCACGAACTTCATCGCGCTCAGGAAACAGGCCGAATAGCCGGCGGCGAACAGTTGCTCCGGATTGGTGCCTTCCGCGCCCGTGCCGCCCAGCTCGCGCGGCGCGGCCAGCTTCACGTCCAGCTTGTTGTCTTCCGAAACCGCGCGGCCGTCGCGGCCGCCCGTGCTGGTGGCGCTCGTCTTGTACAGAATGTTCATGCTCGACTCCTGTTCATCTCGGTGAGAAGGGAAACCGGCCCGGACTTGCCGTATCGCGTCCGCCAGCCATGGATGGAAATATATCGAACAAAATATTAGTGTGCAAATGAATTTTCGATGAAGCCGGCGACGACCGGCGATAGCGTGCCGGCGACTCCCTTTATTCCTCGTTGTGCTCCTTCAGCGCCTCGCGCAGTTGGCGGAGGTTTTCGCGCAATTGCCCGAGGAATTCGGGCGTTTGCTGCATGGCGCAATAGAGATCGACCGGTACCGAGCGGGCGGCCTTGCGCAGCGCGGTGCCTTCGGCGGTGAGGCGGGCATGCACCACCCGCTCGTCGGCGGTGCCGCGCACCCGCTCGAGATAGCCGAGCGACTCGAGCCGCTTGAGCAGCGGCGTGACCGTGGCCGAATCGAGGTTGAGACGCGCGGCGATGTCCTTGACGGCAAGATCGTCGGTTTCCCACAGCACCAGCATCGTCAGGTATTGCGGATAGGTCAGCGAGAGCCGCTCCAGCAAGGGCTTGTAGGCCTTGGTCATGGCCAGCGAGGTGGAGTAGAGCGCGAAGCAGAGCTGCTCGTCGAGCGTGGCGGGAAGCGTGGGGAGGGCGGGGAGGTCGGTCATGATCGGCGGCCCGTCGATCGGGCACAAGAAATTCGCACACTAAGGATTGTGCGCCGATCGCGCCCGGCTGGCGAGCGGCGGCGCATCATGGCCACCGCCCGCCGCGTTCAGCGCTGGGGCGGGACGGCCGTGCTGCCGGGCTCCTGCACGCCGAAGCAGCCGCGATAGGTGGCGTAGAACGAGCAGTAGAGCGCCGCGGTGATCACCACCGAGACCGGCATCATGATCGTCATGGCGTAGACGCCGACGCCGAGCGCCTGCAGCAGGGCGGCCAGGCTGAACGAGGCGCCGGTGGCGACCACGAACCACAGCAGGCCGTACAGCGTGAAGGCCCAGCGGTTGCGCCAGCAGCTCACCACGCTGAAGAACAGCGCCTTGACGGGCGGGATCTCGTGCCAGGCGGTGAGCACCGGCGCGAACCAGAACATCATCGCGACCGGCACGTAGAGCGTGGCGCAGATCAGCAGGGCGACCAGGGTGCCCATCGACAGGATCAGGTTCGGATCGGGCTTGTCGTCGCCCAGGCCGAACATCAGGCGCAGCAGCATGCCGCCGTCGCCGAAGGCCGAGCAGGCGAACACCAGCGCGATCGAGACGATGTAGATGCCGCCCAGCGTGAACAGGCGCTGCGTGGTCAGGCTGCCGTAGGCGCGGAAGCCGTCGATCAGGATCGTCGGCAGCACCGGCTTGCCGGCCACCGCGTCGCGGCAGGCCGCCATGAAGCCGACCGAGATGCCGGGAATGAACAGCAAGGGCAGCGCCGGGCCGATCACCGGCACCAGCGAGACGATCATCATCGCCAGCAGGTAGGTGAAGAACAGCGTGATGAAGGCCAGCGGATTGCGGCGGAACAGCCAGATGCCCTGGCGGAACCAGACGTAACCGGTCTTGGCGGGGACTTCGATCAGTTGCATGGGTCGTGTCGCTCGGGGAGCGCCCGCGCATGGGCGATGCGTTCGCGCAGGATCCGCTCGAAATGGCCGGGATCGTGCGGCTTCAGCATCTCGGCGGCGCGGGGCAGGTGGAAATCATACAGGCGCGACACCCAGAACCGGTACGCGCCGGCGCGCAGCATGTCGGGCCAGCGGCGGCGTTCGTCGTCGGTGAACGGGCGCACGGTCTGGTAGGCGCGCAGCAGCGCGTCGGCGCGCCGCGTGTCGAGCACGCCGGTGGCCAGCTCGGTGCACCAGTCGTTGACGGTGACGGCGACGTCGAACAGCCACTTGTCGCAGCCTGCGAAGTAGAAATCGAAGAAGCCGCCCAGGCGCACCGTATGGCCTGTATCGGGCGCCGCGTGCGCGAACAGCACGTTGTCGCGGAACAGGTCGCAGTGGCAGGGGCCCTCGGGCAGCGCGGCGTAGTCGTCCGAGGCGAAGAAGGCGGCCTGGTGCGCGAGTTCGCCCTCGAGCAGCGTGCGCTGCGCATCGTCGACGAAGGGGACGATGGCGGGCACGTTGTCTCGCCACCAGGGCAGGCTGCGCAGGTTCGGCTGGCGGTTCGCGTAGTCGCGGCCGGCCAGGTGCATGCGCGCCAGCATCTGGCCGACCTCGACGCAGTGTTCGACCTCGGGCGCGAGCTGGGCCGAGCCTTCCAGCTTGGTGACGATCGAGGCCGGCTTGCCGTGCAGCTCGCCGAACAGCGTGCCGTCGGCGCGCACCACCGGGTCCGGCACCGGCACGCCGTGCCCGGCGAGATGGCGCATCAGCTCCAGGTAGAACGGCAGTTGCGCGGCCGTCAGCTTCTCGAAGATGGTCAGGACGTAGTCGCCGCGCGTGGTGGTCAGGAAGAAATTGCTGTTCTCGATGCCGGACGGGATGCCGCGAAACGCGACGACTTCGCCGAGATCGTAGTGGCGCATCCAGTGCGCGAGATCGGAATCGGAGACTGCGGTGAAAACTGCCATGCGGGGATGCGTCGAAACGGGTTGGCAGGCCGGCGAGCGGGCCGGCGGCTGCGGAGGGGGCGGGCGGGGCCGCCCCGCCAGGCCGGCGATGCCGGCGGGATGGATCAGTAGTGCAGGTTGATCGAGGGCACGCGCGTGACCGGCACGTTGCCCTGGTGCGGACGCGGCGAGATGTCGGGCGTCGAGCTCATCTGGTAGCGCGTGCCGAAGTTGGAACGCACGTCGATCTCGACCGGCTTGCCGCGATCGCGGTACTCGGTGACCTCGGTGCCGCTCACGCTCTTCTCGTGGAAGCTCGGCGTGCGCGTGATGTCGTCGAATTCGACCTTCGAGCTGACTTCGGCGCCGGGGCGGTTGATCTTGGTGAGATCGGGCAGGCCGGCGGCTTCGTCCTGCGCGGCCCGGGCTCGTGCTTCGTCGCTCGGCTGCTGGCCGTCGGCAAATGCGGGCCCGGCGAGGGCGACGGCCGTCGCGAGCGCGGCGGCGAAAATGAGCGGCTTCATGAGGTTCTCCGGATTAACCGCACGATTCTAGCAAAACCGGCCGGGCGCCGAGCTTGCCGTCGCGCCGCTGTGGCGGCGCCGCGTCGGCGCGCGATGGGCACCGGCGCGCGCTCGCTTGCGAGATAATGTCGAACGCAACCGAAGAGGCAATCGACAATGAACAAGGATACGCATCGCCAGCATCTTCCGCTCTCGCCCGAGAGCCCCTCTGTCGAGGCCTTCGACGACCCGGCCGCCGCCTTCGAGCGGCTGTCCTCGATCTACGAGACCAATACCGCCTTCCTGCGCGACGCGTTCGCCCGCTACCGCCGCAGCGAGCCGCTCGGCGGCCATGTGCGCGCCTGCTACCCGTTCGTGCGGGTGCGCACCGAGGTCAATACCAATATCGACTCGCGTCGCTCCTACGGCTTCGTGGCAGGCCCCGGCGTGTTCGAGACCAGCGTCACGCGCCCGGACCTGTTCGCCAGCTACTATCGCGAGCAGTTGCGCCTGCTGGCGAAGAACCACAGCGCGAAGATCGAGGTCGGCGTGTCCGACCAGCCGATTCCGATCCATTTCGCGTTCTCGGAAGGCATCCACCTGGAGGGCGATCTCGACCGCGACCGCCTGCTGGCGATGCGCGACGTGTTCGACGTGCCCAACCTGGCCAATCTCGACGATCGCATCGTCAACGGCACCTACGAGCCGGCGCCGGACGAGCCGCATCCGCTCGCGCTGTTCACCGGCGCGCGCGTCGATTTCTCGCTGCACCGGCTGCGCCACTACACGGCCACGCTGCCGACGCACTTCCAGAACTACGTGCTGTACACGAACTACCAGTTCTATATCGACGAATTCGTGAAGCTGGGCCGCACCATGATGTCGGCCAGCGACGATCCGGAGGTGCGCGAGTACCGCAGCCAGTACACCTCCTTCGTCGAGCCCGGCGACGTGGTGAGCTACAACGCCAACCTCGGCAACCAGCCGGTGGAGGGCTCGCCGCCGCCGCGGCTGCCGCAGATGCCGGCCTACCACCTGAAGCGCGCCGACGGCAGCGGCATCACGATGGTCAATATCGGCGTGGGTCCCTCGAACGCGAAGACCATCACCGACCATATCGCCGTGCTGCGCCCGCATGCCTGGGTGATGCTCGGCCACTGCGCGGGGCTGCGCAACACGCAGCGGCTCGGCGACTACGTGCTGGCGCACGGCTACGTGCGCGAGGATCACGTGCTCGACGACGACCTGCCGCTGTGGGTGCCGATCCCGGCGCTCGCCGAGGTGCAGGTGGCGCTCGAGCGCGCGGTGGCGCAGGTCACCCGGCTCGACGGCAGCGAACTCAAGCGCGTGATGCGCACCGGCACGGTGGCCAGCGTCGACAACCGCAACTGGGAGCTGCGCGACCATCGCGAGCCGGTGCAGCGGCTCTCGCAGAGCCGCGCCATCGCGCTCGACATGGAGAGCGCGACCATCGCGGCGAACGGCTTCCGGTTCCGGGTGCCTTACGGCACCTTGCTGTGCGTGTCGGACAAGCCGCTGCACGGCGAGCTGAAGCTGCCGGGCATGGCCGACCAGTTCTACCGCGCGCAGGTCGACCAGCATCTGCAGATCGGCGTGCGCGCCATGGAGATCCTGCGCACCAATGGGTTGGCCAAGCTGCACAGCCGCAAGCTGCGCAGCTTCGCCGAGGTGGCGTTCCAGTAAGCAGGGAAGGCAGCGCTCGCGCATCGATTCCGTCGCGATCGATCGGCTTATGTGCTTTTTTGTCGATCGGCGGCGAATCGCGTGGCGGGATCCAGTACAGTTCGCGCGGCCTGATCACGCTTCGTGCGCCTCGCGTGCCGCCCGGATAACGAAACAGGCCGCGCCGACTTCTCGTCGGCGCGGCCTGTTTTTCGCCCGCTGATCGGCCTGCCGGTCGATCAGCGCCGCGTGCTCATCGGCACTCGTTGTGCCCCCAGTGTCCCGGCGGGCAGTGCGGGCGGTCATGGCGATGATGCTCCATCCACTCCTGGCGCTGCCAGTAGCGATGGCCGTCCCAGTAACGGTCGCCATGCCAGCCCACCACCACCGGCGGGCCGCCGACCTGGACGTTGACGACTTGTGCATTGGCGGCGCCGCCCGACAGGGCGATACCGAAGGCGGCCAGCAGCGTGGCGATCAGGGTGCGTTTCATGGTCTTCTCCTCGAAAGGTGGATCGGGGATGTCCGCCGCGTCTCGATGGCGGGGGCGGCCGGCTGGCGCGCTTGCCCGGTGCCGCGGCGGTCACGGCATGGCTTCAGTCTGGCGATCGGGCAGATTAATTAGCGTGTGGATTTGTAACCTTGGATTCGCCGGGCGGGGTGCCGCCGGCCCGGCCGACGCAGGCCGGCGATCCGGCCCGAACTTTGCCGCGGGTCGGCGCGGACGGGCGCCGCGGCCGGGCGCCTCAAGATGGATTGGCCTCTGGTCTGCTGAAACGGCTGGTTACGAATCGCGGCGAGTGTTGCAGGGGAGGATCCATGAAATCGCCGCGCGGCTCCGATACGATGGCGCAGCGTTGCCGGCGCCTGCCGCGCGTTGCCCCGGCTGTCTGCGCGGGCGGCGATTTCCCGGTTCGCGCGTCCATCCGGCCCGATGATTTCTGAAACCAAGGGTTTTCCCTTATCATCGATTCCGGGTCGGCAGCCGTTGTGTCAGTAGTCAGTCGTCGCCGGATTCGCTAGCGGCCCCGGTTTTTCACTTGCTTCAAGATCGAATTCGCAATGCTTCGCCATCTACACCATCGCGTCCGGCACCTGGTCGTCGCGCGCCTGAGAAGTCTCAACGTGCTCGCGGGCGCCTGGTCGCGTCGCCGGCCGTTGTGGATGGTGTCCTTCGCCGTCAACGACGCGAGCCTGTCCGAAGGCTTGCGCGCCGCCTGCGCCTCGACGGCGATGCTGGTGATCGGCAACCTGCTGCACGAGCCCGATTTCGCGTGGGCGGCGATCGGCGCGTTCTGGACCTGCCTGGCCGACGCGGCCGGCTCCAACCGCACGCGCTTCGCCTCGATGGCGAGCTTCGCGGTGCTCTCGGCCATCTGCGGCGGCCTGACCGCCTTCGCCTCCGGCGTCGGCACCCTGGCCGCGCTGGCGGCGGTGCTGGTGTTCACCTCGCTGGGCGCGCTCGGGCGGATCTGGGGCGCGGCCACCGCGCAGGTCTCGATCCTGGCCGCCACCGCCTGCGTGGTGATGGCCGACCGGCCGATGCACGACTGGCGCGCCGGCCTGGCCTTCCTCGGCGTCTATTTCGGCGGTTGCGTGTTCGCGATCGTGCTGAGCCTGACGGTCTGGCGCATCCACCCGTTCGCGCAGAGCCGCGGCGCGGTGCGCGGCATCTATGTGCGGCTGGCCGACATCGCGCTGGACGCCTCCCGCCTGCTGGCCGACCCGGCGCCGGGCCAGCGCGCCTGGGAGCTGCATGCCAGCAAGTACCGCTCGGACGCGCGCGCCGCGCTGGAGGCCGCGCGCCGCACGCTGGCGCGCATGCCGGTGGCCAGGACCGACCGCCGCGAATCCTATGCGAACCTGCTGATCGCGCTGGCCGAGGGCGAGCGCTGGTTCGCGCACCTGATCGCGGTGGCGGGCGTCTGCCAGCGCGGCCGGCAGACCTTGCGCGATCCGGCGCGCGCCACGCGCGTGCTGGCCGGCATCGCCGAGCTGCTGCATCGCACCGGCGACGCGATCGACGCGGCGCCCTGGGAGCGGCCCGACATGCTGCAGCGGCGCCTGCGCCGCTTCGCGCGCGGGCTCGACGCCGCGCTCGGCGAATCGATGACGATGGCCCTGCAACTGGAGCCCGATCCCGCCGACGTGGCACCCACGCCGCGCCGCCAACTGGCCTGGACGCGCAGGCTGCGCGGCGTGCTGGCGAGGTCCTGGGTGAGCTTGCGTGCCAACCTGTCGTGGCAGTCAATCGGCTTGCGCCATGCCGCGCGGGTGGGCGTGGCGACCACGCTCGGCTTCCTGGTGGTGCGCCTGCTCGGCGTGCCCTTCGGCTACTGGACCACCATGGCGACCCTGCTGATCCTGCAGCCCTCGATCGCCGGCACCTGGCCGCGCAGCGTCGAGCGAGCGGCCGGCAGCATCATCGGCGGCCTGCTGGCCGCCGCGATCGGGCTGGCGGTGCATTCGCCGATCGGCATCTCGCTGGTGGTGTTTCCGCTGGTGTGCGCGACCATGGCGCTGCGGCCGGTCAGCTACAGCCTGTTCGTGCTGTTCCTCACGCCGACCTTCGTGCTGGTGGCCGACTTCGCCACCCCGGCCGCCAACGAGCTCGGTTATGCGCTGACGCGGCTCGGCAACAACGTGCTCGGCTGCGCGATCGCGCTGGCCGCGACCTTCCTGCTGTGGCCGACCCGCGAGCAGATCGATATCCGCGGCCAGCTCGCCGCGGCGATCGCGGCCAACCTGCGCTACCTGGTCGATGCCATCGAGGCGCCGGGGCGCGCCAATCGCGAGGCCGAGCGCCTGCGCCGCGAGGCGGGGCTGGCCAGCAACAACGCCGAGGAAGCCTTCAACCGGATCCGCCTCGAACGGCTCGACGATTCGCGCTTCGATACGGCCGCCTCCACCGTGCTGGGGCTACTGCGCCGGATGGCCGGCACCGCCGCGCATCTGCGCGCGAGCGTGCATGGGCCGCGCATGGAGATCGACCTGGTGGAATGGGTGGCCACGGCGAGCGAGGATATCGACGCGATGCTGGCCTCGGGACGCGTGCCGCCGCGTCGCGCCTTGCCGCCGCGCGAGAAGCTCGCGCAGCTGGAGATGGATGCGGTGGGGCAGATCGCCTTGCTGCAGCGCTTGATCGGCGACCTGCAGCACGATGACGGGCCGCTCGCGCGGCGCGGCGCGATGCCGGCGCGACGTGCCGGCTGAAGGGTGAAGGGCGGGGGCGGCTCGGGACGAGGTGCCCGGTCGCGCGAGGAAGACAAGCACTGCGAAGCATGAGCGTCCAAGGAAAAGGGCGACGTCGATTCGACGTCGCCCTTTTCGTTTTCAACACCGGCCCGGCTGCTTACAGATAGAACATCCGGTCGTCGTCGTGGCGGTCGTCCTGCGCGCGCTGCGGCTCCTCGGGCGTGCCGCCTTCCTCGCCGGTGTCCTCGTAGAACGCGAGCACCGCCTCGAGCACCTGGTCCGGATCGTCGATCACCTGCATCAGGTTCATGTCGTCCGGATTGATCAGTCCCATCGGGATCAACTGGTCGCGGAACCACTGCAGCAGGCCCTGCCAGAAGCTGCTGCCGACCAGGATGATTGGCACCAGGCGCGATTTCTTGGTCTGGATCAGGGTCAGCACTTCGGACAGTTCGTCGAGCGTGCCGAAGCCGCCCGGCATCACCACCACCGCGTCGGAATTCTTCACGAAGGTGACCTTGCGCGTGAAGAAATGGCGGAAGCGCAGCGAGATGTCCTGGTAGTTGTTGCCCGATTGCTCGTGCGGCAGCTCGATGTTCAGGCCCACCGACGGCGCCTTGCCGGCATGCGCGCCCTTGTTGGCCGCTTCCATGATGCCGGGGCCGCCGCCGGAGATCACCGCGAAGCCCGCATCGGACAGCTTGCGGGCGATTTCCACGGTGAGCTGGTAGTGCGGGGAATCGGCTTTCAGGCGCGCCGAACCGTAGATGCTGACGGCTGGGCGGATCTCGGACAGGTACTCGGTGGCCTCGATAAACTCTGCCATAATCGTGAACATCTGCCACGAAGCGCGGGCTTTCTTTGCTGTCGCGCGTTCTTGATCTGCGAGCGAACGCAAGCTCGGAATCACTTTTCTCTTATTCATAATGCCTGAAGAACGGAACCTGGAAGGTAAGACCCTGCTGTTGGTTGATGGTTCGAGCTATCTCTATCGGGCTTACCATGCGATGCCTGATTTGCGCGGGCCGGGCGGGGAACCGACTGGCGCGCTCTACGGGATCATCAACATGCTGCGCCGCATGCGCAAGGAAGTCACAGCAGAGTATAGCGCGTGCGTGTTCGATGCAAAGGGCAAAACCTTTCGCGACGATCTGTTCGCCGACTACAAGGCGAACCGCCCCTCGATGCCCACCGATCTCGCCTTGCAGATCGAGCCGATCCACCAGGCGGTGCGCGCGCTCGGCTGGCCGCTGCTGATGATCGAGGGCGTCGAGGCCGACGACGTGATCGGCACGCTCGCGCATGCCGCCGAGGCACGCGGCATGAAGGTGGTGATCTCGACCGGCGACAAGGATCTCGCCCAACTGGTGACGGAGCGGGTCACGCTGGTCAACACCATGAGCAACGAACTGCTCGATCGCGACGGCGTGATCGCCAAGTTCGGCGTGCCGCCCGAGCGCATCGTCGACTATCTCTCGCTGATCGGCGACACCGTCGACAACGTGCCCGGCGTCGAGAAGTGCGGGCCGAAGACGGCTGTCAAGTGGCTCACGCAATACGAGACGCTCGACGGCGTCGTCGAGCACGCGGCCGAGATCAAGGGCGTGGTCGGCGACAACCTGCGCCGCGCGCTCGACTTCCTGCCGCTCGCGCGCAAGCTGGTGACGGTCGAGACGGCCTGCGAGCTGAAGCCGCAAGTGGAATCGATCGAGGCCTCGCTGGCCACGCTCGGCGAATCGCGCGAGGCGCTGCTGCCGATCTTCGAGAACTACGGCTTCAAGACCTGGCGTCGCGAGCTGGAGGCCGCGCCGGCCGATGCGGACGGCGATGTGCCGGCTGGCGAAGCGGCGGCCGAGCCGGTGCCGGCGGCCGCCGCCATCGAGCGCAACTACGAGACCGTGCAGACCTGGCCGCAGTTCGACGCCTGGCTGGCGAAGATCGAGGCGGCCGAGCTGACCTCCTTCGATACCGAAACCACCTCGCTCGATCCGATGGTCGCGCAGATCGTCGGCATTTCGCTGTCGACCGAGCCCGGCAGCGCGGCCTACATCCCGGTCGCGCATCGCGGCCCCGACGTGCCCGAGCAACTGCCGCGCGACGAGGTGCTGGCGAAGCTGAAGCCCTGGCTGGAGAGCGCCGAGCGCAGGAAGGTCGGCCAGCACCTCAAGTACGATGCGCAGGTGCTCGCCAACTACGAGATCGCGCTGAACGGCATCGAGCACGACACGCTGCTCGAATCCTACGTGCTCGAATCGCATCGCACGCACGACATGGACAGTCTCGCGCTGCGCCACCTGGGCGTGAAGACCATCAAGTACGAGGAAGTGGCGGGCAAGGGCGCGCAGCAGATCGGCTTCGACGAGGTGCCGCTGGAGACCGCCGCGGCCTATGCCGCCGAGGATGCCGACATCACGCTGCAGCTGCATCTGGCGATGTACCCGCAGGTCGCGCGCGAGCCGGGCCTCAAGCGCGTCTATGCCGAGATCGAGATGCCGGTGTCGCTGGTGCTGCGCAGGATGGAGCGCACCGGCGTGCTGATCGACAGCGCGCGCCTCGACAAGCAGAGCCACGAGATCGCGGTGCGCCTGATCGAGCTCGAGCGCGAAGCCTACGAGCTGGCCGGCGGCGAGTTCAACCTCGGCTCGCCCAAGCAGATCGGCCAGATCTTCTTCGAGAAGCTGCAACTGCCGGTGGTCAAGAAGACGCCGAGCGGCGCGCCCTCGACCGACGAGGAGGTGCTGCAGAAGCTCGCCGAGGACTACCCGTTGCCCAAGCTGCTGCTGGAGCACCGCGGCCTGTCGAAGCTGAAGTCCACCTATACCGACAAGCTGCCGCGCATGATCAATGCGCGGACCGGTCGGGTCCACACCAACTACGCGCAGGCCGTGGCCGTCACGGGGCGCCTGGCCTCGAACGATCCGAACCTGCAGAACATCCCCGTGCGCACCGCCGAGGGCCGGCGCATCCGCGAGGCCTTCATCGCCTCGCCGGGCTGCCGGATCGTGTCGGCCGACTATTCGCAGATCGAGCTGCGCATCATGGCGCATATCTCGGAGGACGAATCGCTGCTGCGTGCCTTCGCGCAGGGCGAGGACATCCACCGCGCGACCGCGGCCGAGGTGTTCGGCGTGACCCCGCTGGAAGTCAGCAACGACCAGCGGCGCATCGCCAAGGTGATCAACTTCGGCCTGATCTACGGCATGAGCGCCTTCGGGCTGGCCTCGAACCTCGGCATCACGCGCGACGCGGCCAAGCTCTATATCGACCGCTACTTCGCCCGCTACCCGGGCGTGGCCAACTACATGGAAACCACGCGCGCGGTGGCTAAGGACAAGGGCTATGTCGAGACCGTGTTCGGGCGTCGCCTGTGGCTGCCCGAGATCAACGGCGGCAACGGCCCGCGCCGCCAGGCGGCCGAGCGTGCGGCGATCAACGCGCCGATGCAGGGCACCGCGGCCGACCTGATCAAGCTGTCGATGATCGCCGTGGACGGCTGGCTCGAACGCGACCAGCTGCGTTCGCGCATGATCATGCAGGTGCACGATGAACTGGTGCTGGAGGTGCCCGAGGACGAACTCGCCCTGGTTCGCGAGAAGCTGCCCGAGATGATGAGCGGGGTCGCCAGGCTGAAGGTGCCGCTGGTCGCCGAGGTCGGCGCCGGCGACAACTGGGAGGAGGCGCACTGAGCGCCGCCGGAATCGGGGCGGGGCGGCCGGGCGGTCGCCTCGTCCCGGCCGGCGACGGCGCCTCGCGCGTCGCGCCGGCCTGAGCAAGCACGCGCCGACATGCCGGCGCGATCGACAAATGGGCATGCCGCCGCGGTTCGACCGGTCGCGGCGCGTTCGACGCGGTTGCGCATCTCGTTCACGGGCGCGCGACCCTCTGCACTCCTGAAGGCCAGGATCACGCATTGGGGGATTCGAATGCATCGTTTCATCATCGTAGGCGGCGGCGCCGGCGGGCTCGAACTCGCGACCCGGCTCGGCGACCGCTACGGCGCGCGCGGCAAGCGCGAAGCCCGGGCACTCGTCACGCTGGTCGATCGTTATCCGACCCACATCTGGAAACCGCTGCTGCATGAAGTGGCCGCCGGCAGCATGGACCCGTTCACCCAGGAGCTCGAATACGCCGCGCAGGCGCGCTGGCACGGTTTCGAGTTCCAGCAGGGCGAACTGAGCTCGGTCGATCGCGGCGCGAAGCGCATCGTGGTGTCGTCCGTGCTCGACAGCGACGGCCTGGAGCTGATGCCGCAGCGCGTGCTCGAGTACGACACGCTGGTGATCGCGATCGGCAGCACCACGCATTTCTTCGGCGTCGAGGGCGCGCAGCGCAACGCGATCGCGCTCGATACGGTCGGCGAGGCGGAGCGTTTCCGCAAGCGGTTGATCGCGGCCTGCATCCGCGCCGAACATCGCACGCCCGAGGCGGCCGCGCAGGCCGCGACGCCCGGCGAGCCGCCGATCCAGATCGCGATCGTCGGCGCAGGCGCGACCGGCGTCGAACTGTCGGCCGAGTTGCGCAATACCGCCCAGGTGCTGTCGGCCTATGGCCTGCACAAGCTCGATCCGAAGCACGACGTCGGCATCGTGCTGATCGAATCGGGCGAGCGCATCCTGCCGGCGTTGCCCGAGCGCGTCTCGACGGCCACCGCCGAATTGCTGGAGAAGCTCGGCGTGCGGCTGATGATGGGCGAGCGCGTGACCGAGGTCGCGCCGGGCATGGTGCACACCGCGAGCGGCGCCGCGGTGCGCGCGGACCTGACGGTCTGGGCCGCCGGCATCAAGGCGCCGGCCGTGCTCGCGCAGCTGGACGGGCTGGAGGTGAACCGGCTCGGCCAGCTCGCGGTGCGTCCCACGCTGCAGACCACGCTCGACGACGACGTGTTCGCGCTCGGCGATTGCGCGGCCTGTGCCTGGACCGGTACCGATCGCAACGTGCCGCCGCGCGCGCAGGCCGCGCATCAGCAGGCCAGCTTCCTGCTGCGCGCGCTGGCCTGCCGGCTCGAGGGCCGGCCGCTGCCGGCCTTCGGCTATCGCGACTTCGGCTCGCTGGTCTCGCTCGGTCACTTCAGCGCGGTCGGCAACCTGATGGGCGGCCTGATCGGCGGCAACATGCTGATCGAAGGGCTGTTCGCGCGCTTCATGTACATGTCGCTGTATCGCCTGCATATCGCCGCGCTGCACGGTTATCCGCGCATGGTGCTCGACACTTTCGCGCACTGGCTGCGGCGCTCGACCCTGCCGCGGGTCAAGCTGCACTGAGGCGGAGCGGGGCGGTGCGCGAAGCCCGGCGGGCAGGGGGAAGCCCGTTGCGATGCTGGCAGCAAGCTGGCGCCGGGCTGACAGGACGCTGCCCGATCGTGCCCCGGGTGCGCGAAACAGTTGACGGCGGTATGTAAGATTCGGCATCGTGTGCGGGGTCCGGATCGCCGGAACCCGTGGGCGGTGCGCCGGCCTTGCGCCGCGCGGCTCGCTCCACCGGCTTTCCTCGTTCGACTTTCCGGCGTTGCCGAGTGCCTCGGCGATGCCGTCGCGCTGAATTACAAGGAGCCCTCCATGTTGAAACCCGAAGTGGACAGCCTCGTTCCGCACGTTCCGTTCAATCGCCGCCGCTTCATGCAGGCGGCACTGGGCGGCTCGTTCGCCGCCGCCGTGCTGCCGGTCTCGGCGCAGACCATCACCACCGACAGCAACGGCCTCGACTGCGATACCGTCGAGATCCGCTCGGGCGATGCCAGCGTGCCCGCCTATCGCGCGCAGCCGGACGGCAAGAGCAACCTGCCGGTGATCCTGGTGATCCACGAGGTATTCGGCGTGCATGCGCATATCGCCGACGTGTGCCGTCGCTTCGCCAAGCTCGGCTACCTCGCGATTGCCCCCGACCTGTATTCGCGTGAAGGCGATCCCTCGAAATATCCGACCATCCAGGGGCTCTACGAGGCGATCGTCAGCAAGGTGCCGGACCGGCAAGTCACCGAGGATCTCGACGCGACGGTGGCCTGGGCCGGCAAGAACGGCGGGGACCTGACGCGCCTGGGCGTGACCGGTTTCTGCTGGGGTGGGCGCCAGGCCTGGCTGTTCGCCGAGCACAACCCGCACGTGCGCGCGGCGGCGGCCTGGTACGGCAAGGTGGTGGGCGATCGCAACGAGATGACGCCCTTCAATCCGATCGACCATGTGGCCGACCTGAAGGCGCCGGTGCTGGGCTTATATGGCGCGAAGGACGACAGCATCCCGCAGTCGACGCTCTCCGAGATGCGCGGCAAGCTGCTGGCGAGCAACCTGAAGGCCGCGCGCGACTCGGAGATCCTCGCTTATCCGGACGCGGCGCACGCCTTCTTCGCCGACTACCGGCCCAGCTACGTGAAGGCCGATGCCGAGGATGGCTGGAAGCGCGCGCTCGCGTGGTTCCATCAGCACGGCGTTCTGTGACGCCGCGCGCGCGGATCAGGGGTTCGGGCCGGTCGCGACCGGCCGCGACGGGTCCGCGCTCCATTCGCTCCAGGAGCCCGCGTACAGCAGCGGGTTGTGGAGCCCGGCGATCTCCATCGCCAGCGCGTTGTGGCAGGCCGTGACGCCCGAGCCGCATTGCAGGATCACGTTGTTGGCCGGCTGCTCGCCGATCACGCGGGTCCAGTCCTCGCGCAGTTCATGGCCGCTCTTGAAGCGGCCTTCCGCATTGAGGTTGTCCTTGAAGAAGCGATTGGCCGCGCCCGGGATGTGGCCGCCGACGGGATCGAGCGTTTCGTTCTCGCCGCGATAGCGATCGGGCGAGCGCGCATCGACCACCAGCCGCGACTTCGAGGCGAGGTTCGCGACCACGGCCGCCGCGTCGATCACGGTGGCGAGCGGCGGCTGGGCGCGGAAGTCGCCGGCCTGGTCGGCCGGGGCCGACTGCGTGAGCGGCTGGCCGGCGGCCTGCCAGGCCTGCAGCCCGCCGTCGAGCACGGCGACGGAATCATGGCCGAGCCAGCGCAGCAGCCACCAGAGCCGGGCCGCGTACATGCCGCCCTGCGCATCGTAGGCAACCACCTGCTGGTTCGCGCGCAGGCCCTTGGCGGCCAGCGTCGCCACCAGCGTGTCGCGCGAGGGCAGCGGGTGACGGCCGTTGCTGCCGGTCTTCGGGCCCGACAGGTCGCGATCGAGATGCAGGTAGCGGGCGCCGGGCAGGTGGCCTGCCGCATAGGCTTGCGAGCCGGAATCGGGATCGGCCAGGTCGAAGCGGCAATCGAACACGAAGACGCTGTCGGGCGCGGCGGCGAGGCGCTCGGCGAGATTGCCGGCGGAGATGAGGGTGGTGTAGTGAGTGTGGGGCATGATGGCTCCTGCGAGGAAAACGGCCGGATCCATCCAGTCTAAACAAAAAAAGACGGGCCACGGCCCGTCTTTTTCGTTTGGCATGCCGGCGCTGCCGGCTGCCTCAGAAGCTTCCCAGCTTGCGTCGCAGGAATTCGTGGAAGTGCTGCATGCCGTCTTCCATCGGGCTCTGGTACGGCCCGACCTGCGATTCGCCGCGCTCCATCAGCGCGCGGCGGCCGGCATCCATGCGCATCGCGATCTCGTCGTCCTCGACGGCCGTTTCCATGTAGGCGGCCCGCTCGGCCTCGACGAACTCGCGCTCGAACAGCGCGATCTCCTCGGGGTAGTAGAACTCGACGATGTTGGTGGTCTTCTGCGGCCCGCGCGGGATCAGCCAGGACACCACCAGCACGTGCGGATACCACTCGATCATCAGGCCCGGGTAGTAGACCATCCAGATCGCGCCGAACTCGGGCGGCACGCCGTCGCGGAAGCGCAGCACCTGTTCGTGCCATTTCTGGTACGTCGGGCTGCCCGGCTTGGCGAGCGCGTTGTGCACGCCGACCGTCTGCACGCTGTACCAGTCGCCGAACTCCCATTTGAGATCGTCGCAGGACACGAAGCTGCCGAGGCCCGGGTGGAACGGGACGACGTGGTAATCCTCGAGGTAGACCTCGATGAAGGTCTTCCAGTTGTAGTCGCACTCGTGCACCTCGACGTGATCGAACTGATAGTCCGAGAAGTCGAAGTGATGGCGCGTGCCGAGGTTCGCGAGATCCTGCGCGACGTTGCGGCCCTCGGCCTCGAACAGCAGCCCCTGCCAGTTCTGCAGCGGCGACTTGCCGAGGTTCAGGCAGGGCTTGTCGGGGAAATGCGGCGCCCCGAGCAGTTGCCCGTCGAGATCGTAGGTCCAGCGGTGCAGCGGGCACACGATGTTGTTCGCGTGGCCGCGGCCGTTCAGCATGATCGCCTGCCGATGGCGGCAGACGTTGGACAGCAGCTCGATGCGCGACTCCTGGTTGCGCACGAGCACGCGGCCTTCCTTCTCGGAAGGCAAGGCAAAATAGTCTCCCGCCTCGGGCACCATCAATTCGTGCCCGACGTAGCGAGGTCCTTTCTTGAATAGGGTTTCGACTTCGCGCTGGAGCAGCGCCTCATCGAAGTAAGCCGTGACTGGAAGCTGGCTGGATGCCGACTTCAACTGCAGCGCGTCGCTCAGATTGGACATTCCCACTCCCGGAAAGCGTGAAAGCAGTGAACAACCCAACCATCGAAAAATCGATTTAGGGGAACCGGCGATTATACCCGGAACTGTTTCCCGGGGGTAAGTTAAGTGCCTGATTTGTGTCAAATTTCGTATCGCGGCCCGCAGCATCTTGTCCTGCCGGCGGAGCCGCGGCGAAGCCGGCGGGGGCGGATCGGTCACGTCGAGCCGTGCTGGATTCCGCTTTTGCCGTAGAATGTCCGACTTGTTTTTAAATTTGATACCTCGTCCCATGGCGAAAAACGCAACTCCGGGCGCTGCGGCGTCGGGTGCCGGCCCCGAATCGGTGCCGGCCTCCTACGAAACCGCGCTCGAGGAGCTCGAAACGCTTGTCGCACGGATGGAGGGCGGGACACTGAGCCTCGAGGATTCGCTCGCCGCCTATCGGCGTGGGGCGGTTCTTGTTGCGTTTTGCCAACAACAACTCGACAAGGTGGAGCAGCAGGTGCGTGTGCTCGACGGGGCCACGCTGAAGCCGCATGCCAACGGAGCGGGCGCCACGGACGGCGAAGACGACGATCTATGACATTCGAACAATGGATGCGCGCAGTGCTGGCGCGCGTCGAAGATGCGCTGGGCCACTACTTGCCGGCCGAGACGGTGGTGCCGGGCAAGCTGCACGAGGCGATGCGCTACGCGGTGATGGGCGGCGGCAAGCGGGTGCGCCCGCTGCTGTGCCACGCCGCGGGCGAGCTGACGGGGGCGACCGAGGCCGCGCGCAATGCCGCCTCGGCCGCGCTGGAGATGATCCACGTCTACTCGCTGGTGCATGACGACATGCCGTGCATGGACGACGACGCGCTGCGTCGCGGCAAGCCGACCGTCCACATCCAGTACGACGAGCCGACCGCGCTGCTGGTGGGCGACGCGCTGCAATCGCAGGCCTTCGTCGCGCTGACGGACGCGGCCGCGCTGACGGCTGTCCAGCAGGCCGCGCTGGTGCGCGAACTGGCGCTGGCGAGCGGCTCGGTCGGGATGGCCGGCGGCCAGGCGATCGACCTGGCCAGCGTGGGCCTGATGCTCACGCGCGAGCAGCTCGAGACGATGCATCGCAAGAAGACCGGCGCGCTGCTGCGCGCCGCGGTGCGCATGGGCGCGCTCGCCGGCGAGACGCCGTCGGACGACACCATGCGCGCGCTCGACGTCTATGCCGACGCGATCGGCCTGGCCTTCCAGGTAGTCGACGACATTCTCGACGTGACGACCGATTCCGCGACGCTCGGCAAGACGGCGGGCAAGGACGCGGCGGCCAACAAGCCGACCTACGTGTCGATCATCGGCCTCGATGCCTCGCGCGAGCTGGCCGCGCAACTGCGCGCCGACGCGCACGCGGCGCTGCAACCGTTCGGCGCGCGCGCCCAGCGCCTTGCCGAACTCGCCGACCTGGTGGTGAACCGGGTCAGCTGACGCGAAAGCCCGCCGCCGCGCTTCCGGTCGCCAGGAAGCGTGCATAAGGAGTGCGGGCGCGTTTGATTTCCTACAATGGAACGACGATGTACGACTTGCTGAAAACCATCGACGACCCCGCGGACCTGCGCCGCCTCGATCGTCGCCAACTGCAACCGCTCGCCGACGAGCTGCGCGCGTTCGTGCTCGACAGCGTGTCGAAGACGGGCGGCCATTTGTCGTCCAATCTCGGCACGGTCGAACTGACGCTTGCGCTGCATTACGTCTTCAATACGCCGAACGATCGCATCGTGTGGGACGTGGGTCACCAGACCTATCCGCACAAGATCCTGACGGGCCGCCGCGACCAGATGAACTCGCTGCGCCAGTTCGACGGGATCTCGGGTTTCCCGCGTCGCTCGGAATCGGTCTACGACACCTTCGGCACCGCCCATTCGAGCACCTCGATCTCGGCCGCGCTCGGCATGGCGCTCGCCAGCCAGCTGAACGGCGACGACCGCTTCTCGATCGCCGTGATCGGCGACGGCGCGATGACGGCCGGCATGGCCTTCGAGGCGATGAACAACGCCGGCGTGTCCGAGGATGCCAAGCTGCTGGTGATCCTCAACGACAACGACATGTCGATCTCGCCGCCGGTCGGCGCGTTGAACCGCCACCTGGCGCGCCTGATGTCGGGCCGCTTCTACGCGGCCGCCCGCGCCGGCGTGGAGAAGGTGCTCAGCGTCGCGCCGCCGGTGCTCGAGCTCGCGCGCAAGCTCGAGGAGCATGCCAAGGGCATGGTGGTGCCGGCCACGCTGTTCGAGGAATTCGGCTTCAACTACATCGGCCCGATCGACGGTCACGACCTCGACTCGCTGATCCCGACGCTGCAGAACATCAAGGAGTTGCGCGGTCCGCAGTTCCTGCACGTGGTCACCAAGAAAGGCCAGGGCTACAAGCTCGCCGAGGCCGATCCGGTGCTCTACCACGGCCCGGGCAAGTTCAATCCGGCCGAAGGCATCAAGCCCTCGACCACGCCCGCCAAGAAGACCTACACGCAGGTGTTCGGCGAATGGCTGTGCGACATGGCCGAGCTCGACGCGCGCGTGGTCGGCATCACGCCGGCGATGCGCGAGGGCTCGGGCATGGTCGAGTTCGAGAAGCGCTTCAAGGATCGTTATTACGACGTCGGCATCGCCGAGCAGCACGCGGTGACCTTCGCCGGCGGCATGGCGACCGAGGGCCTCAAGCCGGTGGTCGCGATCTACTCGACCTTCCTGCAGCGCGCCTATGACCAGCTGATCCACGACGTGGCGCTGCAGAACCTGCCGGTGGTGTTCGCGATCGATCGCGCCGGCCTGGTCGGTGCCGACGGCGCGACTCACGCGGGCGCCTACGACCTGGCCTTCCTGCGCTGCATCCCGAACATGACGGTGATGGCCGCGTCGGACGAGGACGAATGCCGCCAGATGCTCTACACGGCGGTCCAGCAGCCGAACCCGACGGCCGTGCGCTATCCGCGCGGCGCCGGTGCCGGCGTGCCGACCGTGAAGGCGATGACGGCGATCCCGGTCGGCAAGGGCGAGGTGCGCCGCCGTTCGGCGCAGCCGGAAGGCAAGCGCGTCGCGATCCTGGCCTTCGGCACGATGGTCGCGCCGTCGCTGGCCGCCGCCGAGGAGCTCGACGCCACGGTCGCCAACATGCGCTTCGTGAAGCCGATCGACGCCGAGCTGGTGCGCGAACTCGCGCAGACGCACGACTACCTCGTCACGGTCGAGGAAGGCTGCATTCAGGGCGGCGCGGGCTCGGCTTGCGTGGAAGCCTTGATGGAAGGCGGGGTGATCCGGCCGGTGCTGCAGTTGGGCTTGCCCGACCGCTTCATCGATCACGGCGACCCGGCCAAGCTGCTGTCGCTGTGCGGCCTCGACGCCGCCGGCATCGCGAAGTCGATCCGCGAGCGGTTCCTCGACCAGGCCAACAGCGTCGCCGACCAGGCGAAGCGCGTGGCCTGAGGATCGCGGCGCCGCCCGGCCGGTTCGGCGGGCGGGCATCCCGTATCTCCGGAACGGAACACATGGGCCTGCGGGCCCATGTTGCTTTTCCGGCTCCCCGCTTGCGAGCGGAAGCGCACGTGCCGCAAGCGGCGCGTCGCGCGACGACAAGGACTCGAACAAGATGAACCAGATGAATCCCGGCTTCGCGATGCCCGACGTGCAGAGCACGGTCGATACGCGGCAGATCCCGATCCAGCGCGTCGGCGTGAAGGCGGTCCGCCATCCGCTCACGGTGCGCACCGCGAGCGGCGAGATCCAGCCGAGCGTCGGCACGTGGAACCTCGACGTGCATCTGCCGGCCGAGCAGAAGGGCACCCACATGTCGCGCTTCGTCGCGCTGCTCGAGGACAACCGGGAGCCGCTCGGGCCCGAGGCGTTGCGGGGGCTGCTGGCATCGATGCTCGACAAGCTCGAGGCCGTGGCCGGGCGTATCGAGGTGACGTTTCCGTATTTCGTCAGCAAGACCGCGCCGGTGTCGGGGGTGAAGAGCCTGCTCGATTACGAGGTGACGCTGGCCGGCGAGGTGCGCAATGGCGCGACGCGCCTGTTCTTGAAGGTGCTGGTGCCGGTGACGAGCCTATGCCCGTGCTCGAAGAAGATCTCGCAGTACGGCGCGCATAACCAGCGCTCGCACGTGACGATCGACGCCGAGCTCGATGGCGAGGTGGCCGTCGAGGAGTTGATTCGGATTGCCGAGGAAGAGGCCTCCTGCGAGCTGTGGGGGCTGCTCAAGCGTCCCGACGAGAAGTTCGTCACCGAGCGCGCTTATGAGAATCCCAAGTTCGTCGAGGATCTGGTGCGTGATGTCGCGCAGCGGCTCAATGCCGACGAGCGGATTGTCGCTTATGTGCTCGAGGCCGAGAACTTCGAGTCGATTCACAATCACAGCGCGTATGCGTTGATCGAGCGTGACAAGCGGATCGGCTGACGGCTGACGGCTGACGTCGGGCTTGGTAGACGGACAAAACCCCTCGTGACTTCCATCACGAGGGGTTTTGTTTTCCTTGGGGCGAGTGGGTGGCGCGGGCACGGGGATCGCGTGTCGTCCGTGGTCGTCTTTTACCGCTTGCCTCGTGAGGTTCGGCGGGTGGCCGCGGCCGGATTTTCGATCCATGCAGCGGCGTTTCTTTGCTCGTCCATTTCCCCGTTCCAGTTTTTGACCTGGGCTTGGGGGTTGTCTGGATATTCGCCGCGTTGCTGGGCCAGGATGGTGTCGCCCCAGCCGACAGGGGTGCCCGGGCGAGGTTCGGCGTGGGGATCGTCGGCGGAGATGTTCGAGATGCGTTCGATCGTTTCAGGCCAGATGGGGGCGCGACAGGTTGCGTTTGCGAATACGCGCATGACCGTGAAGACGAGGATGAGCGGCATCATCAGCAGCCGGACGACGACCGGGGCACGCAAGCCGAAGCTGTAAAGCGAGAACAGGAACGCTTCGCGTAGCGTTTCTTGCTGGGTAAGGAACAACATCGGTTTGGGTAGATCTTCCGGTCCATCGTTCATGTAGGTGCACCAGTAGTTCCATTGGGCAAGAGCCATGTCGATTTGCGGGTAGCCGGTCCATTCCCGGCCGATCGAGAACACGCGTGCGACGTTGCCGTTGTCGTCGAGCGTGTAGTGTCGGATGTGGAAAATGGTGCCGAACGATGTGTGCTCCCGATGTAGGCAGAAGATCGATTCGGTCGACCAGGGGGCTTCCCAGACCATGTCGCCTTCGCCGGGTTTCGCGAAGTAACGTCGGGAGCGGATTGCGTAGATTTTGCGATCTTGGCGATGGAATCGAACTGGCCTGTAGCGCAGGCTGAAAAATAGGACGTGGCCGAATTTCCAGGCAATGGTTGCAAACACCAAGGAAACGCCGGCGGAAAACATGTTTCCGATTAATCCTCCAGCGTAGGGATGGCGTACGTTGGTAAGCCAATAGGCATATGGGCCCAATCCAGTGGCAATGACGGACAAGGCAACTCCCGTAATAGACCACTGTTTGTCCAGGAAGGATGGTTCAGTTGCATCCATGTGGTTTGAATTTATTCGAAACGTGGCGCCAAAATCCTGTAAGGATGGTCCGACGGGCTGATCAATGCTCAATCGGTGTGTTATGTCCCATTCTGGTATGGGTTTGCCGATACAGCTTTTCATCGCGAGTTCGTCCATTGCTACCCTTCTATTGAGAAATGAAAAGCTTTGATTTCATCGTCAAGCGATTGATAGTGGTTGTCCTTGCTGAACTTGCTTCTCGATATCCACTCCGCGATTGCTGATTGTCTGCAAATCGCGATTGCGATGCTGAGTAATATCGATGCGATGAATGTCGTCCAAAAAAGTGGGAGGCTGAAAAGCGGTGCGACGGAGATGTATGTTCCTAATGTTCCGCTCGAGAGATATAACCATCCCAGTTGGGAATTGTTGTTGGTAAACGCCTCGGGCGCTTTGTCTAATGCGTCGTAAGTTGCAAAACATATGCCGCCGATAGCGCTGAGTCCTTGTCCGAACCGAATGCCGACTCCGGCCCATTCACTTGCTCTCGCCCACTGCTTCATCATGAACGTCGACAGCGGGTGAGCAGGCGCCTTCGCGATCGTTGCCGAAGCCGTCTCGACAACCGTTCCAAGAATCGATACAACGGCACCGGCAAGCTTCAACTCCGCTTCGTCATGAGTGAATCGATCACGGCCTTCCCATTCCTTGGCTGCGAATGTCAGCGTCACAAGCTGGAAAATCATCGTCACGATGCCGAGATTGAAATCCTTGGACGATCCGAGCCATCTCTTCGTCGCGTCCACCCCTGGCACCCTGATCGCCTTGATCGCGCCGGCCTCGAGTTTCCCGTTCTTCACCAACGCATCGACGTCCATCTCGTAGGCGACGATATTCATGTCCGTCGCGGGCGCCGCCCTCAGGACCTGCTTGCCGACCTGCGTGGCGGCTGCCCGCTGACTGGTCCGATCGCCATCCAGCTTCACTTCCAGCGCTTTGGCCTGCTCCAATGTCCAATCGCGTATCGCGAGCTTGCTGGCTGCCGATCGCTTGATCCGAACACCCGATTGCATCGCCAGGCGGATCGTGATGAAACCCACCGCAGAACCGTGTGCAGCCTTCGTCAATACATTGACGACTTGATTGGCCGTCGTGACCACTAGCCTGTCACGCAAGTTCGCGGCGTTGCCCAGATCCTTGATCTGGTCGAAGGCCAGCTTGTAGATATTCAGGAAATTTTCGTACGGGATATCCGAAGCATGGACATGCGCGTCCGCCGCCTTCATCAACGCCTCATGATTGAACATCAGGGCCCGCGCATACAGATTCCTGATATCCGAAGCCTGGCCGTTCAGCCAGTCGTCGAGCACCTTCTTGCAGGCTTCGGTACCTGCGGCGGCACCGATCGCCTGCGCGCAGGATTCGCTGTAGGCATAACCGCTGCGCAAGTCCTTCACGTCATGGTTGCCTGCCATCCATTCGGCCAGCAGCAGCGATTTCAACCAGTCGGCATGAGCCTGCACGAGGGCTTCCCATGTCGGCCTGAACGCATCGAGCGCTTGTTGATATTCCTGCGGGAAGCGCTTCAGGGCCTCTGAATCGATCACGTTGACTCGCTTGCCGTCCGCGCCAACCCTGGTCGAAGCCTCCTCCCAAGCTTCGTTGGCCGCATCCTCCTGGGTTGCGGGAATATCGCTCGCTTTCTTCGTTTCCTCTTTCACGGCCTTCTCGAGGCTTCCTGTCTTGATCCACCGGCGCAGCACATGAAAAGCTCCCATTGCATCCGCCGATACGGGACGTCCGATCTTCGTGTTGACGGCGTTGGCCTCCGCAATCGTCCTTGACACGCCATACGTCAAGCCGGCCGTAGCTCGCGCGTTGGCGCGTATGCCGGCTTCCGCGCGCTCCAGCAACTGTGCCGAGATGGATTTCCAGTAGATCTGTTCGTCGAAGCCGTTGTGCAGGCTGGGAACCGTCAATTCCGCGAGATCGTTGGTGATGCCCAACGGATCATTGACCGCGACCACGAAACCTTTCTTGTTCGGCGATTCCGCCATCGCGTCGCCGATACGTTTGGCCGCATGGCTGCGGCCTATGCGAGTCTCGTATTGGACAGGCTGATTGCTGAACGAGAAAGCCTCCGTCATCGCCTGGTCGTCCATCGCGAAATGCGCGATCTGCCGATGTGACGCCTGGAACTCGCCCGTGTCGCCCGCGTCGCCGGCGTCGCCGGCGAGCATGGCCGGAATATCGATGCACTGCATGTGCTGCATGCGCCACGCTTCGCTTTCCACCTTGTCGTAGACGATCCGCCGAGTCCAGCGAACATTGGACCAGCCGATCCAGAGCTTGGTCGCCTCGTCGCTGCCGGAGGTATGCAGCACATCCACGCATCGACCATAGGAGTCGTAGGCCTCGTCGCTGGTGGGGCATATCTGCCGAATGAACCGGTCTGGTGTGTCGCCGGGCGGTGGCTGGGTGTCGGCAGGGAAGCGCCAGAGGATGCCGTTGTCGAGCACCATGTAGGCGCGCAGTTTCTTGCGTTTCTCGTCGTAGGTATAGAGATACCCGCCGCGCAATGCACGCAAGGTGTATCGGGCGGAGGCGACGGATTGCGGCGCGCGATCGTCGATCCGGAAATTGCCGGACAAGGGCGGGGCCTTGTCCGCGCCGCGCGGGCACGCGATTGCGTAGCGAACCGGATGGATCAGCAATGACTGGCGATCACACATTGGGCAAGCTTTGCGGGCTGGCATGAAAGGCATCCTCGGTAGCCGGCTGGAGCGCCGTGATGCTGGATCAGGGAACAAGGAACGCTTGTCGCAGGCGATGCAGCGCGTAATCGACGAGTGCGTCGGGACTCGTGATTCCCTGACGCACCGCTTCGCAAAACATCCGATCCAGGGTGCTGGGGAGATGTGCGAGGTGATCGATTGAAAAAGCGAGGCGCCGGCGCACGATCCGGTCGGCAAGATCGCTGCGGTCGATACGAGGCCATTGGTCCGGGCGCGGCCACCCGGACGATGCATCGACGGCGGCACGCCTGTTGCCGCTCGTCTCGACGCACCAGTAATGTCCCGCCCACGGAAACGTCCACGATGTCACCGGTCCGAGCAGCGCTTGTCGTTGCGGGGGATCCAGGACTGCGAGTGCCAGGCTCATCACGCGAGGATCGTAAAAGCGCCAGAAAACGTCCGGGCCTTCAGCGCCGGGGCCGACGAGGTGGTTCGCGATGTGTTCCCTGATCGCATCGCCGCTTGCTTCGCTGTCGAGCCAGGCACAGATCACGGGGGCTCGTTCGACATGCCTCTCGGCAAGCAGATATTGGGTTGCCAGGGTTCTTGCCCGGTCGTCGAGGGCGGCGATATCGACCAGCTGCGGCATGCATTCTTCACGATGTGCCAGTACACGCGGCACACAGGGCTGTCCGTCGAATTCGGAAAGCTCGGGGGTATCGATCCGAGTGACGGGATCGATCAACAGGAAGCCGTGAGGCGGGACGCCGGAACAATCGAACTTCAGTTCTCTTAAGTTTTGCGTGGAATGCGGCATGGCGATGATGGCTTTCCCTCGCGCCGGAAGTTCGGCAAGAACCACGGCGACGTCGTGAACTTGATGTGCGAGGGGAATATAGCCACGGGGAACGACGAAAACCATGCGGCCGATCGTATCGATCGGGCATGGAAATATCAGGTGGTTTTCGGGTCTATCAGGGAATCAAAATCGCCGGCATCTGAATAATCAGAATCCATCTGATTATGCGATCTCGTTCACCGCCATTTTTTTGAGTGGCGATAACGCGCTTGGTGCGCATCCGGCGCGCTGGAATCGGCGCCGAGTGGCGCCGCCAGGTTCAAGCCGCCAGCGAACCCAGGTCCCAGCGCGGCTTGACGGTAAAGGCGTAGTCGCGATTGGCCTGCTCGGGCCAGCGCGCGAGGCGCAGCGCGCCGGCCAGCGCGATCATCGCGCCGTTGTCGGTGCACAGCGCGAGATCGGGGTAATGCACCTCGAAACCGCGCTTCTTCGCGGCCGCCGACAGCGCCGCGCGCAGTTGCCGGTTCGCGCCCACGCCGCCGGCCACCACCAGGCGCTTGAGCCGGGTCTGCTTCAGCGCCGCCAGCGATTTCGCGACCAGCACATCCACCGCCGCATCGACGAAACCGCGCGCCAGGTCGGCCTTGGCCGCCTCGAGCGCCTCGCCCGTCGCGCCGCCGGCCTCGATCTTCTTCATCTGCGTGAGCACCGCCGTCTTCAGGCCGCTGAAGCTGAAGTCGAGATCGCCCGAATGCAGCATCGGCCGCGGCAGCGCGACCGCGCCGGGCGTGCCGCGCTCGGCCAGCTTCGACACCTCGGGGCCGCCCGGGTAGCCGAGGCCGATCAGCTTGGCGGTCTTGTCGAAGGCTTCGCCGGCCGCGTCGTCGAGCGTTTCGCCGAGCGTCTCGTAGACGCCGACGTCGGTCACGCGCATCAGCTGCGTATGGCCGCCCGACACCAGCAGCGCGACGAACGGAAACGGCGGCGGCGCCTCGACCAGTAGCGGCGAGAGCAGGTGGCCTTCGAGATGATGGATGCCGACCGTGGGCTTGTCCCAGGCCATCGCCAGCGCGTTCGCGATGCTCGCGCCGACCAGCAGCGCGCCCGCGAGGCCGGGCCCTTGCGTGAATGCGATCGCGTCGACTTGCTCGCGCGTCACGCCGCCTTCGGCGAACACCTGCTCGAGCAGCGGCAGCGCGCGGCGGATATGGTCGCGCGAGGCGAGTTCGGGTACCACGCCGCCGTATTCGCGGTGCATCGCGATCTGCGAGTGGAGCGCATGGGAGACGAGGCCGCGCTGCGTGTCGTAGAGCGCGAGGCCGGTTTCGTCGCACGAGCTTTCGATGCCGAGGACAAGCATGGTCGGTGGGGCGGCTGGGCAGCCGGATCAGCATTGGCAACCGGGCAGTATAGCAGTGAGAGGCCGGTCGGCGCCGGGCGCGGCTTGCCGGGCGGTTACAATCCGCGCCATGGAAAATTTCGATATCGCCGTGATCGGCGCGGGGGCGGCCGGCATGATGAGCGCGGCCGTCGCCGGGCAACTGGGGCGCCGCGTGGTGCTGATCGACCATTCGCCGCGCCTGGCCGAGAAGATCCGCATCTCGGGCGGCGGCCGCTGCAATTTCACCAATCTCAACGCGGGGCCGGAGAACTACCTGTCGCAGAACCCGCGTTTCTGCCGATCGGCGCTGGCGCGCTACACGCCGCGCGACTTCCTGGCGCTGCTCACGCGCCACCGCATCACCTGGCACGAGAAGCACAAGGGCCAGTTGTTCTGCGACCAGCTCAGCGAGGGCATCATCGACGTGCTGCGCGCCGAATGCGACGCGGGGCGCATCGCCTGGCGGCGTCCCGTCTCGGTCGAGGCGGTGCGCCATGCCGACGACAGCGGCTTCACGCTCGACACCAGCGCCGGCGCGATCAACGCGCGCGCGCTGATCATCGCCACGGGCGGCCTGTCGATCCCCAAGATCGGCGCCACCGATTTCGCCTACCGGCTGGCCAAGCAGTTCGGCCACAAGCTGATCGACACGCGCCCCGCGCTGGTGCCGCTGACGTTCGCCTCGGCCGACTGGGCGCCGTTCGCGGCGCTCTCGGGCCTGTCGCTGGAGGTGCGCGTGGCGACCGGCGGCAAAAAGGACGGTGCGGAATTCGTCGAGGACCTGCTGCTCACGCATCGCGGCCTGTCCGGCCCCGGCATCCTGCAGATCTCGAGCTACTGGAAGCCGGGCGAGCCGATCCATGTCGACCTGCTGCCGCGCGAGGACGCGAGCGAGGCGCTGCTGGCCGCCAAGTCCGGCTCGAAGCGGCAGATCGGCGCGCTGCTGTCGGAATGGGTACCGGCGCGGCTGGCCCAGGCCTGGCTCGATACCCAGCGCGTCGCGGCCGACGCGCGCCTGGCCGACCTGCCCGACAAGACGCTGCGCCAGGTCGGCGGCGCGCTGTCGCGCTGGAGTCTGGTGCCCGACGGCACCGAGGGCTACAAGAAGGCCGAGGTGACCAAGGGCGGCGTCGATACGCGCGAGCTGTCCTCGTCGACGATGATGAGCGCGCGCGTTCCGGGACTATTTTTCATCGGCGAATCGGTCGACGTGACCGGCTGGCTCGGCGGCTACAACTTCCAGTGGGCCTGGGCCTCGGGCGTGGCGGCGGGGCAGGCGGCAGCGGAACTGGCTCGCGGCGCTTGACGTGCTAGTGCGTTTGTGCAACGCGTCTGCTATACTCGGAAACCTTTCTTCCGTGGTTTCCCTTTTTCAGTGACGGGTCATGACGATCATTCGCGTTAAAGAAAACGAGCCTTTCGAAGTCGCGATGCGCCGCTTCAAGCGGACGATCGAGAAGAACGGTCTGCTGACCGAACTTCGCGCCCGCGAGTTCTACGAAAAGCCGACGGCCGAGCGCAAGCGCAAGAAGGCAGCCGCGGTGAAGCGGCACTACAAGCGCATCCGCAGCCAGACGCTGCCGAAAAAGCTCTACTGAACGCGGGTCGTCACCCACCCCTCACATCTCAGGCGCCGCAGCTTGGCCAGGCGGCGCGCCGGTAGTCCCACGCAGCGGGCTGTCGATGCCGAATTCGAGCAAACCCGCTTGAGCAAGCTCTCAAGCGGGTTTTTGTGTTGATGCCCGGGCGCTCGGGCATTCCGTATTTTTTCTCTCCGGGTGAAGCAATGAGTTTGAAAGACCAGATCAGCGAAGACATGAAGGCCGCGATGCGCGCGAAGGACAGCGCGCGGCTCGCCACGATCCGCCTGCTGCTGGCCGCGATCAAGCAGCGCGAGGTGGACGAGCGCATCACGATCGACGACGCCGGCGTGGTGGCCGTGGTCGACAAGATGCTCAAGCAGCGCAAGGATTCGATCACCCAGTTCCAGGCCGCCGGCCGCGACGACCTGGTCGCGCAGGAGCAGTCGGAAGTGGCGGTGCTGGTTGCCTACATGCCGGCGCAGCTCTCGGAGGCCGAGGTGGCCGACGCGGTGCAGAGCGCGATCGTCGAGGTGGGCGCGGCCGGCCCGCAGGACATGGGCAAGGTGATGGGCGTGCTGAAGGCCAAGCTGGCCGGCAAGGCCGACATGACGGCCGTGTCCGCGAGCGTCAAGGCCGCCCTGTCGAAGTGAGCGTCGGGCGGGCGCCTTGCGGCGTCCGCCGGTTCCTGTCCACGCCTGTATCGTGATTCCGAGTTCCTTTCTCCAGGATCTGCTGAACCGCGTCGATATCGTCGACGTGGTGGGCCGCTTCGTCCAGCTCAAGAAGGGCGGCGCCAATTTCATGGGGCTCTGCCCGTTCCACAACGAGAAGAGCCCGTCGTTCACCGTCAGTCCGACCAAGCAGTTCTATCACTGCTTCGGCTGCGGCGCCCACGGCACCGCGATCGGCTTCCTGATGGAGCATGCCGGGCTCAGCTTCCCCGAGGCCGTGCAGGAGCTCGCGCAGTCGGTCGGCCTGACCGTCCCGCACGAGCCCTCGATGCGCGGCGGAGGCGGGGGCGGCTACGGCGGCGAGGGCAGCTCGCTGCCCGCCGCCTCGAAATCGGTCACCACCGCGCTGACCGACGTGATGCAGACGGCCAGCGACTATTACCGCAAGCAGTTGCGCGGCGCGACCAATGCGATCCAGTACCTGAAGAAGCGCGGCCTGACCGGCGAGATCGCGATGCGCTTCGGGCTCGGTTACGCGCCCGATGGCTGGCAGAACCTCGAGACGGCCTTCGAGGACTACCGCGCCGACACGCTGGTCGACGCGGGCCTGGTGATCGTCAGCGAGAAGACCGACGCGCAGGGCACCGCGCGCCGCTACGATCGCTTCCGCGAGCGGATCATGTTCCCGATCCGCAACGTCAAGGGCAATGTGATCGGCTTCGGCGGCCGCGTGCTCGATTCGGGCGAGCCGAAGTACCTCAACTCGCCCGAGACGCCGCTGTTCAACAAGGGCAGCGAGCTGTACGGGCTGTTCGAGGCGCGCCTCGCGATCCGCGACCAGAAGTACGCGCTGGTGGTGGAGGGCTACATGGACGTGGTGGCGCTCGCCCAGCTCGGCTTCCCGAACGCGGTGGCCACGCTCGGCACGGCCTGCACGCCGATCCACGTGCAGAAGCTGCTCAGGCAGACCGACACGGTGGTGTTCAGCTTCGACGGCGACGCGGCCGGCCGCCGCGCCGCGCGCCGCGCGCTCGAGGCCTGCCTGCCGCACGCGGCCGACAATCGCACGATCCGTTTCCTGTTCCTGCCGACCGAGCACGATCCCGACAGCTACGTGCGCGAATTCGGCGCCGAGGCGTTCTCGGACCAGGTGCGCCGCGCCATGCCGTTGTCGCAGTTCCTGCTCAACGAGGCGATCGCCGGCAAGGAACTCGACCAACCGGAAGGGCGCGCCAAGGCGCTGTTCGAGGCGAAGCCGCTGCTGCAGGCCTTGCCGGCCAATGCCTTGCGCGCGCAGATCATGCACATGTTCGCCGATCGCCTGAACATCCCGTTCGAGGAAGTGGCGGGGCTGAGCGACGTCGACGCGCGGATCGCCGCGCCGGCCCGCCAGGCGCCCGCGCGCGCCGACCGGCGCCGCGTGACCGACCACGAGAAGCGCACGCTGCGCAACCTGGTGATGTACCCGCGCATCGTGACCGTGCTCGACGAGGATGATGTTGCGACCCTGCGTGGCCTGCCGAGAAATGGGGAGCTATTCGACGAGGTGTTGGCGATGTCGCGGGAGCTGGGCGATGCGGCCGAATTCCGGCTGTTGTCCGACGTTCTCCGCAATACGACGAACGCCGAAACCTACGACGAAATCTTCCGCGAAATTCTCGACTATGATGAAAACGTCCGGGAGCTGCTGCTGCAAAGCCCCGAGGACGAGGCCGGCCAGGAGGCCGTGCGCGAGCGCGAACGGATCGCGGGGGAGGAACTGAAGGCCGCCGTGCTGAAGATGCGCTACGACGCCTGCAACGACCGGCTGAACCAGTTGTCGCGCCAGTCGACGCATTCTCCAGAGGAATTGACCGAGCTGATGGCGCTCAATCGGGCGCGCACGGACATGAAGGCAAAACTGGGACTGTAAACGAGGAACAACGGGGTAGGCGAGAGGCTTACCCCAACGTGCTATAATACAAGGTTTTCAGCGGTTTGTTTTCTAAGCACAAAGGCGAGATTCGCAATGGCAAAGACGACAGGCGGGAAAAGATCAGTAGGCAAGGGCTCCGACGAGCCGACCGGCAAGGTCACGAAGGCCAGCACTGCATCTTCATCTTCCGCGAAGTCGTTGTCCGGCGCGTCGCCAGTTGGCAGGAAACGCACTGCTGCCGGCACCGCCAAGGCTGCGCCGGCACCGACGGTTCGCGCATCACGGGCCGTCGCGAAGTCCGAATCGCGTACGGCGGCCAAGCCGTCGGCGAAGCGGGCAAGTGCGAATAGCGCAAGGGCAGCGGCTGCCGCCGCGGACGAAACGGCAGTACGCACTACTCAAGCATCCACGGTTCAAGAGGCTGTTGTCCAGCAGCCGCGAGTCGATTTAGCCGGTACGGCGAACTCCATGACGAAAAAGCTGAACGAAGTATCCGTCGATGACGACGCAACCCAGAGCGACGAGCAGCCCGCCGCTGCAGCGGGCAAGGAAAAAACCAAGGCGCGGGATCGTCGCGCGAAGGAAAAGCTGCTGCTGAAGGAAGCGTTCGCGACGAGCCAGCCCGGCACGGCCGAGGAGCTCGAGGAGCGGCGCGTCAAGCTGCGCGCGCTCATCAAGCTGGGCAAGGATCGCGGCTTCCTGACGTACGCGGAAATCAACGATCACCTTCCCGACAACTTCACGGAAACGGAAGCGCTCGAAGGCATCATCGGCACGTTCAACGACATGGGCGTGGCGGTCTACGAGCAGGCGCCGGACGCCGAGACGCTGCTGTTGAACGACAACGCGCCCGCCGCGTCGTCGGACGACGAGGTCGAGGAGGAAGCCGAAGTCGCGCTGTCGACGGTCGATTCCGAATTCGGCCGCACCACCGATCCGGTCCGCATGTACATGCGCGAGATGGGCACGGTGGAGCTGCTCACGCGTGAAGGCGAAATCGAGATCGCGAAGCGCATCGAGGACGGCCTGCGCCACATGGTGATGGCCATCTCGGCATGCCCGACCACGATCGCCGACATCCTGGCGATGGCCGAGCGCGTCGCGAACGACGAAATCCGCATCGACGAGCTGGTCGACGGCCTGAACGATCCGAACGCCGAGGACGCCGACGGTTTCAACGCGAAGGAAGCGGAAGAAGCCGAGCAGGCGGACGAGGACGAGGAGGAAGCCGGCGAGGACGAAGAGGAAGAGGACGACGACGGTGCCGCGCAGGCCACCGCCAACGCCGCCCAGCTCGAAGCGCTCAAGCGCACCTCGCTCGAGAAGTTCGCCCTGATCAGCGAATGGTTCGACAAGATGCGTCGCGCTTTCGAGAAGGAAGGCTACAAGTCGAAGTCCTACCTGAAGGCGCAGGAAACGATCCAGAACGAGCTGATGTCGATCCGTTTCACGGCGCGTACCGTCGAGCGTCTGTGCGACACGCTGCGTGCCCAGGTCGACGAGGTGCGTCAGGTCGAGCGCCAGATCCTGCACATCGTGGTCGACAAGTGCGGCATGCCGCGTTCGGAATTCATCTCGCGCTTCCCGGGCAGCGAAACGGATCTGGCCTGGGCCGAGAAGATCGCCACGGAAAGCCATTCGTACAGCGCCATCCTGCAGCGCAACGTGCCGGCGATCCACGAGCAGCAACAGCGTCTGCTGGATCTGCAGGCGCGCGTGGTGCTGCCGCTCAAGGACCTCAAGGAAACCAACCGCCAGATGGCGGCGGGCGAACTGAAGGCGCGCCAGGCCAAGCGTGAAATGACCGAGGCCAACCTGCGCCTGGTGATCTCGATCGCGAAGAAGTACACCAACCGCGGCCTGCAGTTCCTCGACCTGATCCAGGAAGGCAACATCGGCCTGATGAAGGCGGTGGACAAGTTCGAATACCGTCGCGGCTACAAGTTCTCGACCTACGCGACGTGGTGGATCCGCCAGGCGATCACGCGTTCGATCGCGGACCAGGCACGTACCATCCGGATTCCGGTTCACATGATCGAGACGATCAACAAGATGAACCGGATCTCGCGCCAGATCCTGCAGGAAACCGGCCTCGAGCCGGATCCGGCAACCCTGGCCGAGAAGATGGAGATGCCGGAAGACAAGATCCGCAAGATCATGAAGATCGCGAAGGAACCGATCTCGATGGAAACGCCGATCGGCGACGACGACGATTCCCATCTCGGCGACTTCATCGAGGATTCGAACACGGTCGCCCCGGCCGATGCCGCGCTGCATGCCAGCATGCGCGACGTCGTCAAGGACGTGCTCGATTCGCTGACGCCGCGCGAGGCCAAGGTGCTGCGGATGCGTTTCGGTATCGAGATGAGCACCGATCACACGCTGGAAGAAGTCGGCAAGCAGTTCGACGTCACGCGTGAGCGGATCCGCCAGATCGAGGCCAAGGCGCTGCGCAAGCTGCGTCACCCGAGCCGTTCGGACAAGCTGAAGTCGTTCCTGGAAGGGAACTGATCGGCATCAAGCATGTGGCCGCCGCCGGCCGTGAAGGTCGGCGGCGGTTCTTCTCTCCCCAATTGTTCGGTACAATGCCGTCCCCGAGTGCAGTCTGCCGGGGCGCGCGTCAATGCAGTCTTCCCACTGCGTCAGATCAGGGCCTGTAGCTCAGCGGTTAGAGCAGTCGACTCATAATCGATTGGTCGCGGGTTCGAACCCCGCCGGGCCCACCACACTTCCCTCCGAGCATGTCTGCCTGAGTCTGTGCATCCCTTGCAGGGGAGGCTGGACGGGTATCGCTTGCTAAAAGAGATGCTGCAAAATGCATGGGCAGCTCCAGGCAGCTGGTCTCAAGGCTCGCGTGGCGTGAAAGAGGCATCGTCGTCCCTAACCGCAAACCCCTGGAAAAACGGCAGATGAACAACTGGAATGTGGGCAGCGTGGACGAGGTGGCCTACACGTTCGGCTATTGCGACGAACTGAACCCGCTGCGGCTGAAGCTTCCCTTGCTACAGGCGGGGTTCGCGGTACCTGCCGTCGAGACCGCCTGCGAGCTCGGATTCGGCTACGGCGTCAGCGTCAACATTCATGCGGCCGGCTCCACCACGCGCTGGCATGGCACCGACTTCAACGCGGCCCACGCCGGTTTCGCGCAACGGCTCGCGCAGCATGCCGGATCGCAGGCGAGCCTGTCCGGCGAGAGTTTTTCGACGTTCTGCCTGCGCGACGACCTGCCCGATTTCGATTTCATCGGCATGCACGGCATCTGGAGCTGGGTTTCCGAGGAGAGTCGCGCTCTGATCGGCGAGTTCATCGCTCGCAAGCTGAAACCGGGCGGTGTGCTCTATCTCAGCTACAACACCCAGCCGGGCTGGACACCGATGCTGCCGGTGCGCGAGTTGCTGTACCGGCATTTCCATTTCAACGCCGCGGCCGATGCCGTCAAGGCCGGCGAGGCCGTGCCCACCGAGCAGGCGATCACCATGCGCGTGAAGGCCGCGATCGATTTTGTTCGCGGCGTATTTGCGACCCAGCCCGGTTACGCCGTGGTGAACCCGCTGCTGGCCGAACGCGTCGAGGCCCTGTCGCGGGCGGATCCGCGCTATCTGGCGCACGAGTATTTCAATCGTGACTGGCGCGCGATGTTGTTCCAGGAGGTCCATGCGTCGCTGGCGGATGCCGGGCTGACCTATGCCGGCTCCGCCGACTACCGCGACCGGGCGGAGGAGATCCATCTCGACGCGGCGCAACGCGCGATGCTGGCGCAAATCGCCGACATGGGCCTGCGCGAGACCGTGCGCGATATCTGCCTCAACCGGTCGCTGCGGCGCGACTACTGGATCAAGGCGCCGCGCCGGCTCGACGACGCGGCGCGCGATGCCGCCTTGCGCGCACATCGCGTGGTACTGGCCTTGCCACGTGCCTCGGTGATCCTGAAGGTACGCGGCACCTTGGGCGAGGCGGCCTTGCCCGAAGCCCTGTACGGCCCGATGCTCGACCTGCTGGCCGAGCATCGACCCACCGCGCTTGGCGATATCGAGCAGGCACTTCGCGCACGCGGCATCACGCTCGAGCGGATCGTCAAGGCCGTCACACTGCTGATCGGTACGGGAGCGCTGCTCAATGCACAGGATGACGAACAAATCGACCGTGCTCGCGCAGGTGCGGAACGCCTGAATATGGCGATCTGCGAAGCGGCGCGCACGAGCGACGAGGTGGGATTCCTGGCGAGCCCGGTGTCGGGCTCGGGGGTGCTGATGCCGCGCGTTGCACAATTGTTCCTGCTGGCGCGGCGGCAGGACAAACAGGACCCGGTGCAGTGGGCCGAATTCGCCGAAGGCGTGCTGAATATCGCGGCGCCACCCGTGGATACGGCGGTTTCGTTGGCGGAACGGGTGGCGCAGGCCAGGCGCTTCGCCGAGCTTCATCTGCCAGTGTTGCAGGCGCTCGGTATCGGTTGAGGCGGAGAGCGCCGGCGCTTGCCAATGACTGGCGTTGCGTAATGGCGGCCTCCTTGCACTTGCTCGGGTCCGCGCGAACCGCGAGCGAGCGCATGGCTTGCCGCCGCTTCGCATGACGCCTGTTTCTTGCGGCCCTCAGATCCCCTGCCTGAACGGGGGCGCCGCGACCGGCTGGTCGAGCATCCGCGCCAGTCCCGCCAGGGCCCGGCGCAGGCTGTCGCGATCGGGGGCCGCGTTGTGGCAGACGCGTACCAGGGTGCCGCCGGTCAGGGGCGTGGCCTCGAAAAGATCGTAGGGCGTGACGCCGATTCCGGCTGCCTCCGCGGCGCGGGCGAAACCCTGCCCGGTCTGGTGGTTGCCGGTACGCAGTCCGAAATAGAACGCGCCCGGGCGCGTCACGATCGCCGATGCCGGCAGGCTCGCCGCGACCAGTGCCTGTCGCGCCCGGGTTTCTTCCCGGATCGTCTCGACGATGTGGGTCATCTCGCCGGATTCCAATACGCTGGTCGCCATCGCCGCGTTGAGCGGCGATGCCATCAGGGTGGTGGCACGCAACGCGACGCCCAGCGCGTGGACATGCTGCGGCGGCGTGACGACGAAACCGATGCGCAAGCCCGGCCCGACCAGCTTCGACAGGCCTGTCACGTAGGTGGTGCGCTCCGGCGCCAGAATCGCCAGGCAGGGCAGCGCTTCCTCGGGCATCCAGCCATAGACGTCGTCTTCAACGATCAGGAGATCGCGGCGCCGGCAGACCTCGACGATCTCGCGCCGGCGCGCGGCGCTCATGGTGGCGGTGGTGGGGTTGTGGAGGGTGGGGCAGCAGAACAGCACCTTCGCGCCCGAGCGTTGGCAAGCCATGTCGAGCGCTTCCGGCAGCAGGCCTTCGGCATCCATGCGCACGCCCACCAGCGAACGCCCCATCATCGCGGCGGCCGACTTCAGGCCGTAATAGGTCAACTCCTCGGTCAGCACGATGTCGCCCGGCCGCGTCAGCGCGCCGAGCGCGAGCAACAGGCCATGCTGGGCCCCGCAGGTCACGACCAGATGGTCCGCCATGGCCGGCACGCCGCGACTGTCGAGCCAGCGTGCCGCGGCGGCGCGGTGCGCGACATGGCCGGCGTCCACCTGCGTGGCGAGCAGGCGCGCGGCATCTTCCACGCGCAGTTGCGTCCCCAGCAGCGCATGCGCGCCGGCCATGCCCGGCGCGTGCTCGGGGAAGTTGTGCGAGAGATCGATGAAACCTTGCGGCTGCGAGTGATCCCACAGCGAGGCGGGGCTGTCCGTCGAGGCCGGCAGCGTGAGATAGGTGCCGCGCCCGACGGTACCCTGGATCAGGCCCATGCTGCGCAATTCGTCGAAGGCGCGGGTCACCGTGCCGAGGTTCAACTGCAGCAGCCGGGCCAGCTCGCGCTGCGGCGGCAGGCGGTCGCCGACCTTCAGCGTGCCGTTGACCAGGGCCGCCTTCACGCCGTTCGCGATCGCCAGGTAACGCGGGCCGCGCGAGATCTCGATGGCCACCAGCCAGGGAGGCTTGACCGCGCCGGCGGGGCGATTCGGATTGTATGGATTATTGTCCTGGTCTTTCATGGAAATCCCCGCTTCGATGCCTGGATTGCACCAATTTGTGGCTGCACCAAAGGCGTGATAGAGACAATTTGCCCGAGTATAACGGAGAAAAATAGGACAATTTGTCCCGAAAAAAATCCTGGCACAGGGTTTGCAAAGCAGGGGCATCGTCACTCTGGAGCAAGCCCATGTCGCCGTCCCCCATCGCCTTTCACATGATCCCCGGCGGGCCCACGCCGGTTGCCCCCTTCAGCCACGCGACGGAAGCCGACGGCTTCGTGTTCGTGACGGGGCAGATGCCCGACAGCCCGGCCACGCCCGGCCTGCTGCCCGAGGGCATCGTGGCCCAGACGGCCAATGTCATGGCCAACCTGCGGACGGTGCTCGCGGGGCTCGGCCTCGACTTCGGCGACGTGGTGGTCGCGCGCGCCTACCTGACGCGTTTCGGCGAGGACTACGCCGCCTTCAACGCCACCTACCAGAGCTTTTTCGAGCCCGGCCGCCTGCCCGCGCGCACCTGCGTGGGCGTGACCGGGCTGGCTTACGACGCCCTCGTCGAGATCGATTTCATCGCCCGCCGCCGCGCGGACACCACTCGCTGATTCAAGGAGATTGTCATGTTGCTGAAGAACTGGTTTGTCAACGCCGTCGCCTCCTGCGTGGTGTTCGCCGCCTGCGCCGATGCCGCCAGCGCGCTGACGCTGGAGCAGGTCCAGGCCAAGGGCGTGATGACGGTCGCGACCGAGGACGACTTCCGTCCCTTCGAATTCATCCAGGACGGCAAGCCCGCCGGCCTCGACAATGCGCTGCTCGAGCAGTTGCGCAAGCGTTCGGGCTTCAGGATCGAGCAGAACATCATTCCGTGGTCGGGGCTGCTGCCGGGCGTGACCACCGGCAAGTACGACGTGGCGCTGACCTCGGTGGTGGTCACGCCGGAGCGCGCGAAGACGCTCGATTTCACCATGCCGGTGGCCGATGCGACCCAGTACTACGTAGTCCGCAACGGTGAAACGCGCATCAAGTCGGTGGCCGACCTGGCGGGCAAGGTGGTCGGCGTACAGGCCGGCGGCGGCTCGTATGCCGCGCTCGCCGATCTCGGCAAGACCCTGGCCGCGCATGGCGGGCAAGTGGGCAAGGTGGTGCAGTACGCGTCGTTTCCCGAGGCGTACCAGGATCTGTCGAACGGCCGGCTCGACTACGTGATCAACGGCGTGGTCAATCTCACCAGCCTGGTCCACGAGCATCCGGACCGGTTCCGCATGGGCACCGCGGTCGGCGCCCCGACCTACGCGGCCTGGGCCGTGGCCAAGGGCAACACGACACTGCTGCGCTACCTGAACAGCTTCCTCGCCAGCACGCGCGCGGACGGCTCGCTCTACGCGCTGCAGCGCAAGTGGCTCGGCACCACCTTCGAATCGATGCCGCTGTCGGCATTGAGCGGCAACTGAAGCGAACCTCACCGGACGCGCCGCGCGGCCCTCATCCGTCGCGCGGCCGATCTTCACCATGACCACAAGCTCTTATCTGGCCTTGCTGCAGGGCGCGGGCGTCTCACTGCTGCTGGCGCTGTGCGCCGTCGCGGTCGGCATCCCGCTGGGCCTGCTGCTGGCGCTGGCCCGCTGGCGCCGGGTACCGGTGCTCGGTCGCGCGATCGCCGCCTATGTCAGCGTGATGCGACCCACGCCGGTCGTGACGCTGTGCCTGCTGGTGTTCTTCGTGATGCCGGCCGCCGGCCTGGACCTGCCGCCGATGGCCGCGGCCGCGCTGGCGCTGAGCCTGAACACGACGGCCTTCAACTGCGAGATCTGGCGCGCGGCATTGCTCGCCTTGCCGGTCGACCAGCTCGAGGCGGGCACGGCGTTCGGTTTCTCGGGATGGCAGACCCTGGTTCGCATCGTGCTGCCGCAGCTCTGGCGCGCCAGCCTCGGGCCGCTCGTCAGCGAAATCACGCTGCTGCTCAAGATCACGCCGGCGGCCTCGGTGATCGGCATCGTCGACATCACGCGCGCGGCGGGCCGCATCGGCGCCGATACCTACGACCCGCTGCCGCCGTTCCTGGCCGCCACCGTGCTCTACACGCTGATCATCGCGCTCGGGGTACAGGGGCAACGCCTGCTGGAACGGCGCGCCGCCCAGCGTTACGGATACCTGTCCTCATGAACAGCCTGACTTCGCTCTGGGCTTCGCGCGAGGTCCTGGCCTCGGGCGCCGCCACGTCGGTGGTGCTGGTGGCCCTGTGCCTCGCCGTCAGCCTGCCGCTGGCCATGCTCGGCTACGTGCTGTTGCGCGAGGGGCCGCGGCCCGTGGCGCGCGTCGTGCGCCTGCTGGCGGACCTGATGCGCTGCGTGCCGTTCCTGTTGTTCGCCTACGTGGTCTATTACGGCCTGCCGGCCGTCGGGCTGCGCTTCAACGCGCTCGGCGCCGGCCTGAGCTCGCTGGCGATCTACCACGCCGCCTATTTCGTCGAGATCCTGCGCGCGGCGGGCCTGTCGCTGGCGCAGGACACGCTGACGGCGGCCGACGCGTTCGGCTTCACGCGCCTGGCGCTGTACCGGCGCATCGTGTTTCCGCAGTTGCTGGCGGCGGCCGCGCCCGTGCTCGTCAACCAGGCCGTGATGATCATCAAGGACAGCGCGCTGTTGATGATCATCACCGTCGAGGAACTGACCTTCGCGGCGAATTTCGTCAGCACCAACTATTTCTCGCCATTCGCCCCGTTTCTGCTGGCGATGCTGCTGTACTGGCTGATGTCGCTGCTGACCGACTGGACGATCGGCCGGCTCGGCCGCTCCCCTTCGAGGTGAACATGAAAGCAACCGCATCCGCGGCGATCAGCGTGCGCGGGCTGTGCAAGGACTACGACGGCGTCGAGATCCTGCGCGACATCAGTTTCGACGTGCCGCAGGGTACGACCACCTGCCTGCTCGGCCCGAGCGGCTCGGGCAAGTCGACGCTGCTGCGCTGTATCAACTGGCTGGAGGTGCCGGGCAGGGGGACCATCGAGCTCGGCGGCCAGCCGATCGGCCGCATCGGCGAGGGCGCCGCGGCGAGGCCGATGTCGCGCGCGCAACTGGCCGCCGCGCGCGGCCGGATCGGCACCGTGTTCCAGAATTTCGCGCTCTGGCCGCACATGACGGTGCTGCAGAACGTGATGGCCGCGCCGCTCCATGTGCATGGGCGCGCCGCCGCCGAGGTGCGCGGCGAGGCGATGGCCTTGCTGGAGCAGGTGGGATTGGCCGACAAGGCCGATACCTATCCGCATCGTCTGTCCGGCGGCCAGAAGCAGCGCGTGGCGATCACGCGCGCGCTGGCGATCCGTCCCGACGTGCTGCTGTTCGACGAGCCCACCAGCGCGCTCGATCCCGAGATGGTCGGCGAGGTGCTCGGCGTGATGCGGGCGCTGGCCGGGCGAGGCATGACCATGCTGGTGGTCACCCACGAGATGGGCTTCGCGCGCGAAGTGTCGGACCAGGTGGTGTTCCTGGATGGCGGCAAGCTGGTGGAAACCGGCTCGCCCGAGGTTTTTTTCCAGCAGCCGAGCACCGAGCGTGCCAGGAAATTTTTGGCACGGTATACGGCCTGATCGTTCGCGCCACGATTTCCCGTTCGTGGCGGCATGGGCGATCAGGCCGCCGCGCTGCCGCACGGCCGGCGCAACGCATTGATGTCGAGTTCGCCCAGTGTCTGCGCGAACGCCTGGGTGATCTGCGACATCGGCTCGAAGCGGGCATGCAGCACGACCATCGGTTGTCGCGCGCCAGCTCGGATTGCCTCCTGTAGCCTCGATGCCGCTAGGCGGATTTCATTACCGCCAAACCGACGATCACGAGCGCCAGCGCCAAGGTGGCAGGCGCGAGAAACCGAAACATGGATGAATGGCATAGCCGGCCCTGGTGCTGCGCGCGTTGCAGCGAGCCGCTCAGCACGCCGTGCAGTATCGACAATCCGACCACCAGCACCAGCTTGACGCTCAGCCACACCGCGCCGAACCAATGTCCCATCACGGCGATCGACGGGCCCGTGATCCAGACCAGGGTGAGCGCCGGTGTCGTTACGCTGGAATTCCAGCGGCGCATGGCGCGCAGGACCACGAGATTATCGATCGAGATGCACATGGCGAGAATCAGCGTTCCGGCCACGAAGGTCATCACCGACGCGACGTGGAGCGCCTTGATCAACAGATAGATCATCATGAAACCTGCTTGCGAGCGAGCCACGCCACGCTCGTAAAGCCAACGAACGGCACCATTGCAGCCAATACCAGCCGGATCACCTCGGCGGCCTTCCACCCCTGGCTCGACGCCAGCCTGACGACCATCCAGCAATACAGGACGAACACCGCGCCGTGCAGCGGCCCCAGCCACTGGACAGCCATCGGCATGCCGCCGAGGTGCTTGAGCGGCACGGCTACGCATACCAGCAGCACGAGGCTGCTGGCCTCGACCGCTGCCATGATGCGGAGACTGCGTGTTGGATTGGCAACGGTGCTGTTCATGCTTGACTCGGCGATGGGATCGGACTGCATTGTCCCTTTCCGCACCGACGGGCACCATTGGCTAAAATGCCATTATTCGACGGATTCCGGCCACCCCAACTCATGCATACCATTGCGGTTCTGCTGCTGCCTGGCTTTGTCAGCTTCGACATGGCGATCCCCGGTGAAATGTTTTCGCGAGCCCACGTCGCGGGCGTCGAACAGCCGTACCGGGTGACGCTGTGCGGCGAGACGCGACGGGTGAGGAGTGATTTCTTCGTTGCACAGATCGAACGAGGACTTGATTTCCTGGCGCAGGCGGACACGATCGTGGTGCCGGGCGTCGCGGATCCGCGCCTGCCCTTGTCGCCCAAGATGCTGGCGGCCTTGCGCGACGCCGCCGCCCGTGGCGCGCGGATCGCGTCGATCTGTTCCGGCGCCTTTGTGCTCGCCGCTGCGGGCTTGCTGGACGGCCGGCGGGCGACGACCCACTGGCTGGCGGCGACCGAGCTCGCCCGGCGCTATCCGGCAATCGAGGTCGATCCGGCGGTGCTGTTTGTCGACGAGGGGAACATTCTGACCTCGGCCGGCGCGGCGGCGGGAATCGATCTGTGCCTGCATCTGATCCGTCGCGACTATGGCGCGTCGGCGGCCGCCGACGCGGCTCGCCTCGCCGTGGTGCCGCTTGCCCGCGATGGCGGACAGGCGCAGTTCATTCGCTACGACGCCGCGCCCGCGTCGTCCTCCTTGCAGCCGCTGCTGCAATGGATGCAGCTGCAGTTGAAGGTGCCGCTGACGCTCGAAGCCATCGCGCATCGGGCGCACACGAGCACCCGAACTCTCACTCGGCGATTCGTTACGGAAACCGGTATGCCGCCGCTGCAATGGCTGCTCGCCGAGCGCGTGCGATGCGCGCAGGCGCTGTTGGAGACGACGGCCTTATCGATCGAGCAGATCGCGCAGGAGGCCGGCTTCGGATCCGCGACCTCGTTGCGCGAGCACTTCCGCCGTATCGTCGGAACGGCACCGGGGCAATATCGGAAGCGTTTCGCGGCGGTGCTTTCCGACGGTTAGCGCGAGGCAGTTGTGTTTCGCGGAGCGGATTCGCAACGCGTCGCTATCCGGCGCTTATCCCCGCCGCGGCATTCACTGCAGCCCGAGGTCGTTGAGTTTTCCGATCGGCACGCCCTTGTCGGGAAGTTCATGCACCGGATGTTTTCGGCCGCCCGAGCTTCACCATCTGCCGGAGCATGAAACTCGGCGCCACGCGGCTGGCGATTTTCAGCACGTTGCTCAGCCCGGGGCGAATCTCCGGCTTCCCGGCCTCGATGCCGGCGATGGCGTGCTTCACCAGCACGCTCACGTTCATGGCGCTTTCTCCCTGCATCTGTTCGGCGAACTCGTCGCGAAACAGCGGCGTCTCGGTGGCGGGCGGCGCCAGCTCGACGATCGATACCGCCTTGCCGTCCAGTTGCGCCCTCAGGCACTGCGTATAGGCATGCATCGCGGCCTTCGACGCGCTGTAGATCGGCGCGGCTGGAAACGGCACGAAGGCCAGGCCTGAGGACACGTTCACGATCAGGCTGCCTTGCCGGCGCAGCAGCAAGGGGAGGAAGGCCTGGACCATCCAGATCGATCCCTTCAGGTTCCCGTCGATCTCGGCGGTCAGGTCATCCAGCCGATACGACTGGTCCAGCTTGATGTTGCGCATCACGCCCGCGTTGTTCACCAGCGTGTCTAGCGAGGGAAACCTGTCGGACACGGCTTGGTAGAGCGCCTCGATGCTCGCCGGATCGCGCACGTCGCTCTCGAACGTGTGCAGGCCCGGCACGGCCTGCCGCGCGGCTTCCAGCCTGTCGGCCCTGCGTCCCGTGACGATCACGCGATTGCCGCGCGTGGTGAGTTGCTTCGCCAGTTCGAGGCCGATGCCGCTGGTTCCGCCCGTGATCAACACGGTTCTTCCGATCATTTTCATGGTTTGGCTCCCGCCAGGTTGAGCATGAGCGTAGTCTGGCGGGCATGCTTCCCGAAGGGAAGAAGGCACCTGAAAGTCATATACTTACCCAGCGGAGAGTGTGGCGATGAAACGAATCCCCGAATTCACCAAGGAGCAGATCGCGGCCGCGCAGTACTACGCGAGCCTCACGCCGCCGATCGATATCGATCCGCGGATCGCTTCCCTCGTCAGGGAACTGATCGGTCGTGTCGCCGACAAGTGGACGATGCTGATCCTCGACGTGCTCACGGAGCAATCGCCGCTGCGTTTCAGCCGTCTCGCCGAACAGGTCGAGGGCATCAGCCAGAAGATGCTGACGCAGACCTTGCGCGCGATGGAGCGCGATGGCTTGGTGGTACGCACCGTGTATCCGGTCGTGCCGCCCAAGGTGGAGTACCGGCTCACCGACCTGGGCATCACCCTGGGCGCCGCGTTCTGTGGCGTATGGGTCTGGGCCGCGAACAACCTGGAGGCGGTGGAAAGGGCCCGCCGGGATTTCGACGATCGACCGGCGCAATGAGCGCGGCGCTTGGGTGCGCGAGCGATGCCGGCGGTGGCTCGATACCGTGCTCGCCCCGGGCCGCGGGCAGCGTTACCTGGTCTTCCTGTATGGTTGAACCCATCCTCATCCCAATGCGATCGCGGCGCTGACGGCGCCACGATGCACGCTTATCCGACCATGCCTCGTCGATCTTCCCACGCCTGGCTGAAGCTGCTCGGCAGCTTCCTGAGCCCGGCGACGCGCAAGCCGAAGCGAGGCGGCGCGGTGAAACCCGCCAAGTCGGCCTCGAAGCCCGCGCCGCCCGGGCGTTCGTCCGCCACGCGCAAGGGGACCGGCAGCACCGCGGCGGCCTCGCCGAAGCCGGCCAAGCCCTCGGCAGCCGGTCGTGGCGTGCGCGCCCGGCCGAGCTTGTCGCGGCTCGGCAGATGGACGCGCTCCTTCCATTCGGCACGGCCCGCGCCGGGCCAGTTGGTCAATCACCTCGGCTACCTGCTGTACCAGCCGCCCGGCGTGCAGCCCGATGGCCCGCTGGTGGTGATGCTGCACGGCTGCAAGCAGACCGCCGAGGCGTTCGCGCTCGGCACCCGCATCGACCGCCTCGCCGATCGCCATGGTTTTTCGGTGCTGTTGCCGGAACAGTCGACCGGCAGGCATGCGCATCGCTGCTGGAACTGGTTCGATCCGCCGGCGCCCGGTTCGGACACGGATGCGGTGGGCTCGCTGGTGCGCGCCATGATCGCGCGGCACGGCTTCGACGCGGGGCGGGTCTACCTGGCCGGCATGTCGGCCGGCGCCAGCCTGGCCGCGCAACTCGGCCTGCACGAGCCGTCGCTGTTCGCCGCGCTCGCGCTTCATTCGGGGGCGGTGGTCGGTGCCGCGCGTTCGTCGGTCAATGCCTTGCGCGTCATGCAGCACGGCAGCCGCGACGAGCCGGTTTCGCTGGTCGACGCGATGGTGACGGTCGCCGGCTACCCGGGCATGCCGGTGCTGATCGTGCACGGGGAACTCGACGGCGTGGTCGCGAAGATCAATGCCGAGCAGGCGGCACGCCAGTGGCTGCGGGCCAATGGCCTGATCGACGAGCACGGCGCGGAAATCGCCGGCACGCGCGTGCTGACCGAGCACGGCGACCGCCTGGTGATCGACCACCGGCGCGGCAGGCGCGCGATCGTGCGGGTCTGCATGGTGCGAGGGCTCGGCCACGCCTGGAGCGGCGGCGACGATCGACTGCCGTTCAACGCGGCGCGCGGCCCGGATGCCACCGCGATGATCTGGGCATTCTTCCGGAGCCGCCGGCGCGAGTCTTGAGTGACCGCGTTCACCGTTCGGCTCGAAGGCGCAAGTCTTCCGCGCCTTCCCTTTCCTTGATGCGAACTCGTGAAAATCTTACCGTCGGCGATGCACTTGCCGACGCACGCCGCTTGGGTCGAGCGCGCTTGCTCCGGCGGTGATGAAGGATGCCCGGACATCCGTGCCATGGCGCGTCACCGGCATGTCGTCGACCCAGGCGAAGCGCCACCGGCACGGCGCGGTTTCCGGCAAGTCGCGCGGGCGGCGGGCCGGGTACGCGCCTTGCGACATCGATTCCGACGCCCAGGCCAGGGGAGCTCCGGCCAGGGATTCGCCCGGACAAGGCGTCATTCATACAAATCCAAGGAGGTACGACATGTCACTGGGACTGATTTTACTGATCATCATCGTGCTGATACTGGTCGGCGTGATTCCCACCTGGCCTCACAGTCGCAGCTGGGGTTACGGGCCGAGCGGCCTGCTGGGCGTGGTGCTGGTCATCGTGATCGTGCTGGTCCTGCTCGGGCAGATATAGCTGCGCTTGCCGGCCGATCCGTTCCGCTGATTCCCGCCGGAAGGCAGGTGAAACCGGCCTCGCGTCCCGCCGAGGGCGCAGGCCGCGTTTCGCGGAAAGCGTCGGCCGCTTATTCGACCACTTATTCGCCCAACTCGACGTTGAACTGCCGCCCCACGTAGTCGATGTGCGCGAACATCGCGTCCTGCGCCGCGTCGGGATTGCGGTCGCGAATGGCGTGATAGATGGTTTCGTGCTGGAGCAGCCGATCGCGCGCCTGCACCGCCGCATTGAGGTTGTTGACGGTCGCGTCGTAGGTATTGCTGGCGATATGCTCGCGCAGCATGGTGATCACGCCGGCATAGAACTGGTCCAGCATGCGGTTGTGCGAGGCCGCCGTGAGCATGGCGTGGAATTCGCAATCGGTGCGCGCTTCCTCGTCGACATCGGCCTGCCGCACGGCCGCCTGCATGCGCTCGAGTATCCCCTCGAAGCGCTCCACCTGCTGCGCCGACGCGCGTTGCGCGGCGAAGCGTGCCGCCGCGCATTCGAACACCATCCTGAATTCGAGCGTTTCCGAGCGCAGCGGCGGGGTTTCCGCGATCAGCTGCATCCACGGCGCCGCCGTGCCCACCGGCTTGTTCCCCAGCAGATAGACGCCGCTGCCGTGCCGGCTCTCCAGCAAGCCCTTGCTGACCAGCCGGCCGATCGCCTCGCGCACCGTCGCGCGCGACACGCCGAGCGACTCGGCCAGCGCCCGTTCGGCCGGCAGGCGTTCGCCGGCCAGCCATCGTCCCTCCGAAATACCGGTCTCGATCTGCCGGACAGTCCGATTCAGCGCACCCGTGCTTTTCATACCCCGTTCCACTCCTGACCCGCCTGGCCGGCCGCCCGGAAAAGTGGCCTGACCAATTTGCGCCGCCGTCGGCCTTCGCCGGATGATGCCTGCAACCGGTCCAGCGCATGCGGCGTTCCACACGACAGGCGCGGCCCGACAGCTCGACCCCACAATCAGGAGGCATCACATGAGCCAGCCCACGCTCGCCATCAAGCTGCACGACAAGGACGACGTGCTGATCGCGCGCGGCGCGATCGCCGCGGGAACGATTCTCGCCGAATTCGACGATCTTGTCGCAAGCGCCGAGATTCCGCCCGCCCACAAGATCGCCTGCCGCGACGTCGCGCAGGGCGCGCCGGTGCGCCGCTACGGCCAGATCATCGGCTTCGCCACGCAGGCGATCCGCGCCGGCGAGCATGTCCACGTGCACAACCTGTCGATCGGCGAATTCAATCGCGACTACGCGTTCGGCGAGGACCTCCGCCCGGTCTCGCCCGCCGCCGCGCCGCTCGATTTCCAGGGCTTTCGCCGCGCCGACGGGCGCGTGGCGACCCGCAACTACATCGGCGTGATCAGCACCGTCAACTGCTCGGCCACCGTCACCAAGCTGGTGAGCCAGCACTTCGCGGCGCCCGGCGTGCTCGATGCCTACCCGAACGTGGACGGCATCGTGCCGATCACGCACAGCTTCGGCTGTTGCATCGATCATCACGGCGAGGGCATCCAGCAACTGCGGCGCACCATCGGCGGTTACGTCAGGCATCCGAACTTTGCCGGCGTGGTGATCATCGGGCTGGGCTGCGAGGCCAACCAGATGGGCGCGATGTTCGTCGCCGAGGGCGTGGAGCCGGGGCCGCTGCTGGTGCCGCTGGTGATGCAGGAGGAGGGCGGCACGCAGAAGACGGTGGACGCCGCGATCCGCGCCGTCGAGGCGATGCTGCCGCTGGCCAACCAGGCGCGCCGCGAGCCGCTGCCGGTCTCCCACCTGAGCGTGGCGCTGCAATGCGGCGGCTCCGACGGTTATTCCGGCATCACCGCCAACCCCGCGCTGGGCGCCGCGGTGGACCTGCTGGTGAGCCACGGCGGCACCGCGATCCTGACCGAGACGCCGGAGATCTACGGCGCCGAACATCTGCTGACGCGTCGCGCGGTCAGCCGCGAGGTGGGCGAGAAGATCGTCGAGCGCATCCACTGGTGGGAATCGTATGCCGAGCGTGAAAAAGGCAGCATCGACAACAATCCGACGCCCGGCAACAAGGCCGGCGGGCTGACCACGATCCTGGAGAAGTCGCTCGGCGCGGTGGCCAAGAGCGGGTCGTCGCCGCTGATGGGCGTGTACCGCTACGCCGAGCCGGTCGACACGAACGGGCTGGTGTTCATGGATGCGCCGGGCTACGACCCGATGGGCGCGACCGGCCAGATCGCCAGCGGCGCCAACCTGGTGGTGTTCACCACCGGACGCGGTTCCTGCTTCGGCGCGAAGCCGGCGCCGTCGATCAAGGTCGCGACCAACTCGGCGATGTACCGGCGCATGGTGGACGACATGGACATCAACTGCGGCGAGATCATGGAGGGCGGCGCCTCGGTCGAGCAGAAGGGCGAGGAGATCTTCCGCATGATCATCGAGGTCGCCTCGGGCGGCAAGAGCAAGAGCGAGGCGCTCGGCGTGGGCAACGAGGAATTCGTGCCCTGGATGATCGGCGCGCAGATGTAAGGCGGCACGGCGGGCGCCAGGCGCGAGGACGCGGCCCGCCGCGATCGATTCGATTCGCAATACCAATCAAGTGCCGGTGACGCGACGCCACGCAGCGCGCACCGGACGGAGACTCGGCATGAAGATCAAACGAGCCATCGAGCGCTTTCCCGGCGGCATGATGGTGATTCCCCTTCTGTGGGGCAGCGTGCTCAACACGTTCGCGCCGCACGTCCTCGCCATCGGCAGCTTCTCCACCCAGCTCGCCCACGGCGCCCTGCCGATCCTGGCGGTGTTCTTCGTCTGCATGGGCGCGGAGATCCAGTTGCGCACCGCCCCCCGGGCGCTGCGCAACGGCGCGGCGATCACGCTCGCCAAGCTGGCCAGCGGCGTGGCGATCGGCTTCGCGGTGAGCCGGCTGTGCGGGCCTCAAGGCCTGTTCGGCCTGTCGGGCATGGCGATCATCGCCGCCGTGACCAATGCCAACATGGGCCTGTACGCGGCGGTGACGCGCCAGTTCGGCGACGAGGTCGATCGCGGCGCGCTGGCGGTACTCTCGATCCTCGAAGGGCCGTTCGTGACGATGGTGGCGCTCGGTTTGTCCGGGCTGGCGACCATCCCCGTGATCGACCTGGTGGCCACCGTGCTGCCGATCGTGATCGGCATGGTGCTCGGCAACCTCGACGAGGACATGCGGCGCTTCCTCAAGTCCGGCGGCGACCTGCTGATCCCCTTCTTCGCCTTCGGCCTCGGCGCGCAGATCAACCTGCACGCGATCCTCGGCGCGGGCCTGTCCGGCATCCTGCTCGGGCTCATCACGCTGGCCGCGGGCGCCGTGTGCAACGTGCTGGCCTCGAGGCTGGCAGGCGGCACCGGCGTGGCCGGCATGGCGGCGGCCACCACCGCCGGCAATGCGGTGGCGACACCCACCGCGATCGCGGCGGTGGACCCGCGCCTGGGCTCGCTGGTGGCGATGGCCACGCCGCAGATCGCGGCCTCGACCATCGTCACCTCGCTGCTCGCGCCCCTGGCGGCGGCGGCCTATGCGCGCTGGCATGGGCGCCGTCGCGCACGCGATGCCGAGCTTCACGAAGCGGCTTCTACGAGCAAGGCCTGATCGGCGGCACGGCCCCCGATCAGGCGATGCGGCGCGCGCGCAAGCTCAGGCCACGAGCCGGCCTCTGAGCGCCGCGCGCACTTCCGTCTCGTCGAGCACCTCGTCCAGCACGCGCTTCACGCGCGCCAACAGTTCCTCGCATTCGCTCTCGCTCAGGCACAGCGCCGGCGCGAAACCGAGCGTGCCGTCGCCGAAGGCGCGCAGGACGATGCCGTTGCGGCCGGCCGCGTCGAACAGGCGCGTGGGCAGCTTCACGGCGGGGTCGAAGGGCGTGCGCGCGGCCTTGTCGCTGACCAGTTCCAGCGCGCCGAGCAGGCCGCGATGGCGCGCGTCGCCCACCAGCGGATGCTCGCGCAGGGCATCGAGCCCGGCGCCGAACTGCAGGGCGCGCGTGCGGCCGTTCTCCAGCAGCCCGCCCTCGTGATAGAGGCGCAGCACCTCCAGCGCGATCGCCGCGCTGACGGGATGCGCGGAATAGGTCTGGCCATGGCCGATCGGCGCATCGGCCGGCGCGCCGTCGGCGATCGCCTGGTAGACATGCTCGGCCATCAGCACGGCGCCCATCGGCGCGTAACCGGCCGTCAGGCCCTTGGCCACCGTCATCAGGTCCGGCTCGACCTGCTCGGCCTCGCAGGCGAACAGCGGGCCGGTGCGCCCGAAGCCGGTGATCACCTCGTCGGCCACGAACAGGATGCCGAGCCGCCGGCAGGCCTCGCGCATCGCCTTCAGCCAGCCCGTCGGCGGCACGATCACGCCGCCCGAGCCCTGCACCGGTTCGCAGAAGAAGGCGGCCACGTGTTCGGCGCCAAGCTCCGCCACCTTGTCCTCGAGTGCCTTGACCGAGGCGGCGATGATCGCCCGCGGATCGTCGGGCGTGGCGCTGCGATAGGGATAGGGCGAGGGGATATGGTGCTGGGTCGCCTGCGGCAGGTCGAAGCCGCGATGGAACACCGGCAGCGCCGTGAGCCCCGCGCCGAACGAGGACGAGCCGTGGTAGCCGCGTTCCAGCGCGATGAAGTGCTTCTTCGCCGGCTTGCCGATCGCGTTGTAGTAGTAGGTGATGAAGCGCACCGCGGAATCGACCGCGTCGGAGCCGCCCAGCGTGAAGTAGATGCGCGACAGCGAGGCCGGGGCCAGCGCGGTGAGCCGCTCGGCCAGCTCGATGGCGGGCGTCGAGCCGAAGTGGAAATAGCCGGTCGCGTAGGGCAGCCGGCTCATCTGGCGCATCGCCGCCTCGACGATGCTGGCCTGGCCGTAGCCGGTGTTGACGCACCAGAGCCCGGCGAAGGCATCGAGCAGCTCGCGGCCGTCGGCGTCGCGCAACCATACGCCGTGGCCCGAATCCAGGATCGTCACGCCGCGCGCCTCGTGCGCGCGATAGGCCACGGCCGGGTGAATCAGGTGTCGACGATCGGCGTCGACCAGAAGGTCTTTCTGCATCTGCTACCTCGAAAAGGGATCCGCCGGGGGATCGGGACGCGGCCGGCGCATCGAGCGAACCGGCCGCGGAAACGACGCGCGAGCGCGTCTAGAAGCGATGGATCATGCCGAGCCGCACCAGCGTCTGGTTCTCGCCCAACGAGGCGCCGGCCGAGGCGGGCGTGGTGGCGAAATCGAAGGCCGTGCCGGTATGCGCGCTGACCACGTGCTGGTACGCGGCCTGCATGTAGAGCGAGGTGCGCTTGCTCAGGTCGTAGTCGAGCATCAGCGAGAGCTGGTGCCACTTCGGCTCGAAATCGCCGGTGCTGGCATGCAGGTTCGCCTCGGTGAAGGTATAGGCGCCGAACAGCCAGAACGACGGCGTGAAGGCGTACTTCGCATTGACCTCGAAGTTGTCGAACTTCCAGGACTGCCAGCGGCCGCCCGGCGGCTGGGTGGCCGTCGAGGCGATATAGGCGTTGGCGGTCGGGTCGTAGACGTCGACATGCGAGTAGGACAGGCCCAGCTTGGTGGCCGCGAACGCGTAGGACAGCCCCGCCACGATGTTCTGCTCGGACGAGCCGGTAAACACCGTGTCGGTGGACACCGCGCCGTTGGCCGAGCCGCCGGCGTCGATCTTCAGGTAGCCGAGCGCGGCGGTCAGGCCCGCCAGCTTGTATTGCAGGGCCGCGCTGTAGAGCCGGTTGTTGGCGAAGCCGGTGTCGTTGCTGAAGCCGTACATCGCCTCGGCCTTCAGGCCGTTGAAGTTCGGGCTGGTGTACTTGACCGAGTTGTTGACGCGGAAATCGAAGTCGGCGTTGTCGTTGTCGAACGGATGCGAGGCGACGTCGCCGCTCACGCCACCCGCGCCCGTCAGGCCGCTCCAGAGATCGATGGTCGGGTCGTACTGGCGGCCGAACGAGAGCGTGCCGAGCCGGTCCGACTGCAGGCCGACCCAGGCCTGCCGGCCGAACTCGCGGCCGCCCTGCTTGAAGGCGCCGCTGTTCACGTCGAAGCCGTTCTCGAGGCGGAACAGCGCGCGCGTGCCGCCGCCCAGGTCCTCGGAGCCGGCGATGCCCCAGCGGCTGCCGAAGGTGTCGCCGCTCTTCATCTGGAAGGTGCCGTGTCCCTTCGCGTTGCTGGTGTAGTTGAGCCCTTCGTCGATGATGCCGTACAGCGTAACGCTGCTCTGTGCCTGCGCCGCCGTGCTGCTGCCGGCGAGTATCGCCAGCGCCGTCGCCACCGCTGCCGCGATGCGTGTTTCCAAGCCTGCTGCCTTGCTCATGATTTCCCCTGGTGGTGGTCGTGTTGCATGAATCGAAGCCTTGCTGGCACTGCGCCGGCGTGCGGGTACACACCAGCGGACGAAGACGACCGATGGCGCGGCTCGGGCCGGATGAAACGAAAGGGTTCGCGCCGGCTCAGTAACCGCGCGAGAGATCGACGCCGGCCGGGATGCGGCCGCTGGCGCGATAGGCGGCGACGTTGGCCGCGACCACGGCTGCCGCCGTGTGCAGGTCGGTCGGCGCCGAGATGTGAGGCAGCACCGTCACGGCGGGATGGGCCCAGAGCGGCGAGGCTTCGGGCAGCGGCTCGACCTCGAACACGTCGAGTACCGCATGCGAGAGCCGGCCGGTATCGAGCGCTTGCAGCAGATCCGGGGTGACCACCACCGGGCCGCGCGAGAAGTTGATCAGCGCCGCGCCGGGCCGCATGGCCGCCAGCGTGTGCCGGTCGAACAGGCCGCGCGTCTCGTCGGTCAGCGGCACGAGACACACCACGATCTCGCTCGCGCCGAGCAGCCGCGCCAGGCCCTCGGCGCCGTGATGGGCGTCCACGCCGGCCATGCGCTTCGGCGAGCGGCTCCAGCCGGCCACGCGAAAGCCTGCCTCGAGCAGGCGCGCCGCGGCGGCCGCCCCGAGCGTGCCGAGGCCGACAATACCGACCTGTACGTCCCGGGGCTTGCGATAGGGCCGCTGCCGCCATTCGCGCGCCTGCTGCTGGCCGCGGTAGGCGGGCATCTCGCGTTGCAGGTAGTAGGTCCAGGCCAGCACCGCCTCGGCCATGGTGCGCGACATTTCCGGGTCCACCAGCCGGACCACGGGCGGCGCCGTGGCCGGCAGGCTCTCGACCAGTTGCTCGACGCCGGCCCACAGGCTCTGGATCCAGGCGAGCCGGGGTAGGGCGGCGAGTTCGGCGGGATCGGGACGCGCCACGATCGCGATCCTCGCGCCGGCGCGCGCATCGGCATCGGCCTCGCGCAGCGGCACGACGGTCTCGTCCGGCATCGCCGCGGCGAGCGCGGCGCGATACTCGGCCTCCTGCCCGGCGGGCAGCCGGGTGGCCAGCATGATGATGTCGTTCATGGCGGGTGCCGTGGCGGCGGAAACGGTGGAGCGGGCGCGCCGTGCGGCGCGCCGGGGTTTGCTGCGAATCGGAGGAAAAGCGGAGCAGCGGCGCCGGGCTCGGAGCAGGCGCGCCGCGAGGGCGCGCCCGCGCCTCAGTCGCCCCAGGTCTGCGCCTCGGCCGGCTTGCGGGCCTCCATCTCGGCCATGTCGATGAAGCGATCGCCGATGCGCGGATGAGCGCGCCCTCCGTCGGCCGCGCCGATCGCCACCAGCACCTCGTCGGGGCCCGGGGCGTCGGCGATCTGAAATGTCGCCGTCAGGAAGTGCGAGCGTTGCCCCGTGGCCGACTTGTGGATCATCGGCAGCGAGACCATCGAGCCCGGCCCGAGCCGCGTATTGGTGAAGCTCAGGAAGGCGGTGCCGTCCACCGCCTCGCGGAACAGGTTGCCGAAGCGCAGCGTGTGGATCAGCGCCGAGGCGTGCTCGATCTCGCCGTTCACGCCCACCACGGCGGCCTTGCCATAGGCTTCCACGCGCGCGGCCGGCATCAGCGCCACCAGCCGGCGCGTCAGCTCGGCGCCCAGCGGCGGCGCGAGGCGCCGGATCTCCGGCTGCAGGTCCTCGCAGAAACCCTGCCCGGCCCAGGGGTTTTTCAGCACGGCGGCCACCACCACGGTGGTGATCGGGCGCGGCGCCGCGCGGCCGCCCTCGACCATCAGTTCCTCGACGAAGGTCGAGATCTTGCGCACTTGCAAATCGGTATTCATCAGCACTCCCATCGGATGACGTGATCGATGCGAGGCATGCTAAGTAGCGTCAATTCGAGCGTCTTCCTCCGTTCCGGGGGAAGCACGACTTTTTTGACACTGCGATAAGTCGTATAGTCAGCCACGCCCAACAGGAGCTCTCGATGCCGGATACGTTGTCGCTCATGTCGTCCCTGCGCGACGTCGCCAGCCGAATCAATGCGGATGCCGACGTCGACACGCTGCTGCACAGCCTGATCGAGCTGGCCTGCCATCACGGCTCCTGGGATCTCGGCTCGATCATGAGCGTGGATATCGCGCACGGTTATGCGCTGGTGATCGCGCGGCGCGACCCGACCCTGCTCAAGCGCGCGCTGGCCGACCGCTGGGAGCTGGCCACCAGCCCCGCGCTGGTCGCGCTGCAGCGCAACGAGCCGGTCTATATCCGCGACGCGCTGGAGACCACCGAATTCCTCGGCTACCGGCGCGAGGCGCCCGAGCGCGGCTACCGCACCGTGCTGGTGCTGCCGATGGCGAGCTGCGATGCCGAGGGGCGGCCGATGGTGTTGGTGGTGTCGGCGCGCAAGGTGGTGGACGTGGCGCCCGAGCACCTGGCCTTCATGGAGCTGGTGGTGCACCTCGGCGCGATCGCGATCGAGCGCGCCCATCGCCAGCGCGCCCAGCAGGCCGCCGCCGAGCAGCTGCGGCGCGTGCTCTCGGTGCAGGGCGCGATGCTGCAGGAGGTGCTGGTGGGCGGCTCGATGGACACGCTGACCGGCATGCTGGCCGACCTGCTCGACTCGCCGGTGCTGGTGATCGACTTCTACGGCGGCGAGCTGCTGGCCTCGCGCCCGCCCGTCGAGGGGCTCGACGGCGCCGCCTGGCGCGCCCTGCTCGACGGCGAGACCGGCCGCCAGATGCGCGAGACCGCGCGCGAGGCGATCGCGCGCCATGCCTTGCGGCGGGTGCGCTTCGAGCTGCCGGGCGGGGTGCCGCTCACGGCCGACGTGGAGCCCCTGGCGGTGGACGGCGACACGGTGGGCGCGCTGCTGAGCTTCGGCGGGCGCGCCGAGGGCGACCTGCAGGCGCTCGCGATCGAGAGCGCGAAGTTCGCGATGAGCGTGCAACTGATGCGCAGCGTGATCCGCTTTCGCGCCGAGACGCGCACCCTGACCGAGCTGTTCTTCGAGATCGTCGAGCGGCGCTGGCGCGACGAGCAGGATATCGTCGAGCGTTCGCGCCGGCTCGGCATCGCGCTGGGCGCGCCGATGCGCCTGCTGGTGGTCGACTATCCGCGCCGCGAGGGCCCCGCGCTGGACCGCTCGGCCGAATGCCATCGCACCGCCGGCCTGATCGCGGCCCAGCACAAGCTGGCCGCGCATCCGGTGACGGTCGGCGGCGGCCTGGTCTGCCTGCTGCCCGACGACGGCCAGCGGCCGCTGGCCAGCATCAACGCCTTCGCGCGCCAGCTGTGCGCGGCACTGAGCCCGCTGTTCGGCGGCGAGCCCACCCTGGTGGCCAGCGACCGCGTGGCGGGCCTGACCGAGCTGGCCAACGAATGGGACCGCTGCTGGCGGATGATCCGCGTGGCGCGCTCGTTCGGCAAGACCGGCGCGCTGAGCGTGCCCGACCTCGGGCCGCTGCCGATGCTGATGGGCGCGGCCGATTCGCCCGACGTGCGGGCCTTCATCACCGGCACCATCGGGCCGATCGTCGAATACGACGCCAGCCACCGCGCCTCCTACCTCGACACGCTGGCAATCTACATCCGCCACGGCTGCCGCAGCCAGGCCTGCGCCGACGCGATGGGCCTGCACGTGACCACGCTGCGCTACCGGCTGTCGCGTATCTCGGACCTGTTCGGCATCGACGTGGAGACGCCTGAGCGGCGCTTCGCGATCGAGCTCGCGCTGCAACTGCACAACCTGCTGGAGGGCAGCCCGCCGGTGGCCGCGGCGGCGCACGGCGCGCACTAGGCGGGACGCCCTCGCCAGCGCCTGCCGGCGGAGCCCGCGCGCGTCGCGGGCCCCGTCACCAGCTCGCCCGCGAAGTCCCCACTAGTGGTTTTCCCGGTCCGACGAACAGCAGGTGAGGTTCCCCCGGTTCTCCTTCGATCCGCAGGAAGCCAGCCCGATTTCAGCCACCTACATTCACCTCAGGACAACGATGTACGAGGTGAATGGCCATGCAAGCGGCAGTATCCGATAACCGAACCACCATCGACCCGAAGGCGCTGCGCCGTGCCTTCGGCACCTTCGTCACCGGCGTGACGGTGCTCACCACCATCGACGCCGAGGGCCGCCCGCGCGGCATGACGGCCAACTCCTTCGCCTCGGTCTCGCTCGACCCGCCGCTGCTGCTGGTCTGCGTCGGCGCGGGCGCGTCGAGCTACCCGGCCTTCGCCGCCGCCGACAAGTTCGCGGTGAACCTGCTGAGCGACAGCCAGGTGGACGTCTCCAACCTGTTCGCCTCGAAGGCGGCCGACAAGTTCGCCGCGATCAACCACGACGTGGTGCATACCGGCGCGCCGGTGCTGACCGACTGCCTGACCTGGTTCGACTGCTCGATGCACGACCGCGTCGAGGCCGGCGACCACCTGATCCTGATCGGCCGCGTGCAGGCCTTCGGCACCAGCCCCGCGGCGCCGCTGGGCTTCTGCCGCGGCCGCTACGCGCAGGTCAAGGACCCGCTGCCGCCGGGCTGGCTGTCGTCCACCGACATGATCGTCGGCTACCTGATCGAGGCGCAGGGCGAGGTGCTGCTGGTGGCCGACGGCAAGGGCGGCTGGGTGCTGCCCACCGCGCCGCGCCGGCTGGTGGACGCCCGCCTGCCGGTGGCGGGCGGCGGCTCGCTGGCGCTGGTGCCCGACGACACCTTCCTCTATTCCGTCTACGACACCGACGGCCACGATTCCGGCTACCTGATCTACCGGGCCCGCCTGGCCGAGCCGCGCGGCGCGCTGGCGCTGCCGCCGGAATTCCGCTTCTTCGCCCCCGACGCGCTTCCCTATGACGAAATCGCCTCGGTCGAGATGCGCGCGATGCTGCGCCGTTTCGTGCGCGAGACGGCCGGCGGCGGCAGTTATTCGATCTACATGGGCTCGCACGACGGCGGCCGCGTCGCGACGGTTGGCGCCGCGCAGCCGTGGCGCCATCACGTGCAGTCCTGAACCCAGGCTGGATGACCAAGGACATTTCATGAAGACCACAGTCGAAACCCTGCAGCATGCCCGCATCGGCAATTTCATCGACGGCCGCTTCGTCGAGCCGGCCAGCGGCAGCTACGCCCCGAGCTTTGACCCCACCACCTCGACGCCCTGGTACGAGTTCGCGCAGTCGAACGCGGCCGACGTCGACGCGGCCGTGCGTTCGGCCCAGGCCGCGCTGAAGAACCCCGCCTGGCGGCGCATGACCCAGACCGAGCGCGGCAAGCTGGTGCGCCGCCTGGGCGAGCTGGTGCTCGAGAACGCCGACGCGCTGGCCCTGCTCGAATGCCGCGACAACGGCAAGCTGCTCAAGGAGATGCGCGCGCAGATGCGTGCCATTCCGGATTCCTATCTGTATTTCGCCGGCATGGCGGACAAGCTGCAGGGCGACACGATCCCCGTCAACAAGCTCGACATGCTGAACTTCAACCTGCGCGAGCCGATCGGCGTGGTCGGCATGATCATCCCGTGGAATTCGCCGCTGATGATGCTGACCGGCACGCTCGCGCCGTGCCTGGCGATCGGCAACACGGTGGTGGTCAAGCCCTCCGAGCACGCCACCGCCTCCTCGCTGGCGCTGGCCGAGCTGGCCATCGAGGCGGGCATTCCGCCCGGCGTGTTCAACGTGGTGACCGGCGACGGCGCCACCACCGGCGAGGCGCTCACGCGCCATCCCGGCGTCGCCAAGTACGTGTTCACCGGCAGCACCGTGACGGGCCGCAAGATCGCCGGCAATGCCGCGCAGAACCTGGTGCCCTGCCAGATGGAGCTGGGCGGGAAGTCCCCCCACGTGGTGTTCGGCGACGTGGAGATCGAGCGCGCCGTGAACGGCGTGGTGTCGGGCATCTTCGCCGCGGCGGGCCAGACCTGCGTGGCCGGCTCGCGCTGCTTCGTCGAGGCCTCGGTCTACGAGCGCTTCGTCGAGGCCCTGGTGGAGCGCACCCGGCGCGTGCGCGTGGGCCATCCGATGCACGAGGACACCGATATCGGGCCGCTCGCGCTGGCCACCCAGCTCGACAAGGTGCAGCGCTACGTGGCCTCGGGCGTGGAGGAGGGCGCGCGGATCGCCGCCGGCGGGCGCCGCCCGAACACGGGCGCGCTGGCCGAGGGCTGGTACTTCGAGCCGACCGTGATGACCCAGGCCACCAATTCGATGCGCTTCATGCAGGAGGAGATCTTCGGGCCGGTGGTGGGCGTGGTGCCGTTCCACGACGAGGCCGAGCTGATGGCGCTGGCCAACGACACCGAATACGGCCTGGCCTCCGGCATCTGGACCCGCGACATCGACCGCGCGATGCGCTTCGCGCGCGACATCGACGCCGGCACGGTCTGGATCAACACCTACCGCTCGGCCGCCTACATGTCCTCGAACGGCGGCCTCAAGCACAGCGGCTACGGCCGGCGCGGCGGCTTCGAGGTGATGCGCGAGTTCTCGCGGCTCAAGAACGTGGTGCTCGACTACTCGGGCGCGATGCAGGACCCGTTCGTCATTCGTCTGCGTTGAAACGCGCGTTTCCATCCGACACGAGGCATCTATGAAATTCGCCGTATCACTGAGCATGGAGCGGTTCTCCCCCGAGGCGTCGATGACCGAGGCGCGCGACCGGCTGCTGGCGCTCGCGCGCGTGGCCGACGAAGGCGGCTTCGAGACGCTGTGGACCGCCGAGCACCACACCATCGAATGCACCATCTCGCCGAACCCGTTCACGGTGCTGACCTGGCTGGCCCAGCACACCGAGCGCATCCGGCTCGGTACCGCCACCCTGGTGGCGCCTTACTGGTCGCCGATCCGGCTGGCCGGCGAGGCCGCCATGTGCGATCACCTGAGCAACGGCCGGCTCGAGTTCGGCATCGCGCGCGGCGCCTACCAATACGAGTTCGACCGGATGGCCGGCGGCATTCCCCAGCAGGAAGGCGTGGCCTACATGAAGGAGCTGGTGCCGGCCGTCAAGCGGCTGTGGGAAGGCGACTACGAGCACGACGGCCATTACTGGCGCTTCCCGCTCGCCACCTCGGTGCCCAAGCCGCTGCAGCAGCCGCATCCGCCGATCTGGGTGGCCACGCGCGACCCCGGCAGCTTCGACTGGGCGGTCGGCATCGGCGCCAACATCCTGTCCACGCCGCTGTCGGCGCCGCCTTCCGAGGTGGCCGTGCTCGGCGCGAAATTCCGCAAGGCGGTGGCCGACCATCCCGAGCATCCGCGCCCGCGCTTCATGATGCAGCGGCGCACCTGCGTCTACGATCGCGAGGAGGACTGGCAGACCGCGGTGCGCCATAGCGTCGACTACGGCCGCTACTTCGAGAACCTGATGCAGAACATCGGCACCGTGCACAACGGCTTCCCGGAGGCGGTGCCCTTCGAGACCGTGGCCAACCGCGCCAACTACGATCCCGCCGCGGTGCGCGACAACCTGATGTTCGGCACGCCCGACGAGGTGATCCGCAAGCTGCAGATCTACGAGGACGAGGGCGTCGACCAGTATTGCCTGGGCCTGTCGTTCAACCTGCCCTTCGAGCTGCAGATGAAGACGCTGCGCCTGTTCATCGACGAGATCATGCCGCACTTCGCCGCGCGCGAGCGCGAGCGCCAGGCCGCGGCGGCGGGAGCCTGAGCCATGCGCGACGCACTTCCCGAGGCGCCGCCCGACGCGATCGAGGGCAGCCTGGACGTCGACGGCGTGCGCCTGGCCTATCGCCTGCAGGGCGAGGGGCCGCGCGAGCTGGTCTGCATCCACGGCGTGGGCTCCTATCTCGAGGCCTGGCAGGGCGCCATCAACGCGCTGGGCAGCGGCTTTCGCGTGCTCAGCTTCGACCTGCGCGGCCACGGCCGCTCCGAGCGCGTGAAGGGGCGCTACGAGATCGACGATTTCGTCGGCGACGTGCTGGCGCTGGCCGATCACGCCGGCTTCGCCCGCTTCGACCTGGCCGGCTTCTCGCTGGGCGGCCTGATCGCGCAGCGGCTCGCGCTGACGCATCCGGCGCGGCTGCGCCGGCTCATGCTGCTGGCCACCGTGGCCGGGCGCACCGCCGAGGAGCGCGCGCGCGTGGCCGAGCGGCTGGCCGCCCTGCAGGCGGGCGAGCGCGGCGCGCATTACGACGCCTCGCTGTCGCGCTGGCTGAGCGAGGATTTCCAGGCGCGGCACCCGGCGCTGGTGGACGAACTGCGCCGGCGCAACGCGCAGAACGATCCGGACTGCTACGCGGCGGCCTACCGGGTGCTGGCGCAGACCGATTTCGGCGGCCTGATCGACCAGATCGCGATGCCGACCCTGATCGCGACCGGCGAGTGCGATGCCGGCTCGAACCCGCGGATGGCACGCTACATGCATGAACGGATTCCGGATTCGCGGCTGGCGATCCTGCCCAGGCTGCGCCACTCGCTGCTCAACGAGGCGCCCGAGCAGGTGGCCGCGCTGATGCGGGAGTTCCTGATTGACAGCGGGGAGGCGGCCCGATGATCGTCGAGGAGCGCATCTACCGGATCCGCAACGGCGCGATGGGACGCTTCCTGAAGCTGGTGGCCGAGGAGGCGCTGCCGATGCAGCAGCCGGCGCTGGGCAACCTGCTCGGGTATTTCACCACCGAGATCGGCTGCCTGTCCCAGGTGGTGCACTGGTGGGGCTATGCCGACCTGGAGGACCGCCGCCTGCGCCGCCAGCGGCTCGCCGCCGACCCGCGCTGGCAGGCCTTCATTCCGCGCCTGTCCGAGCTGATCGAGCAGGCCGAGAACCGGATCCTGGTGCCGACCGCGTTTTCGCCGCTGCAACAACTGCCGACCGGGCAGGCCGAGCCGGGTGCCCGGCCCGTTCCACCGAAGGAGTGAGCTTGATGACTGAACGCCTGAAAATCGAGCATCTGTACAAGGTGTTCTCCGATCGCCCCGAGCGCGCGCTCGGCATGCTGCGCCAGGGCGCGAGCAAGGCCGACGTGCTGCGCGACACCGGCCAGGTGGTGGGCCTCGACGACGTGTCGCTGAGCGTGCCGGCCGGCGCGATGTACATGATCATGGGCCTGTCCGGCTCCGGCAAGTCGACCCTGGCGCGCTGCGTGAACCGGCTCAACGAGCCCAGCGCCGGGCGCATCCTGCTCGACGACGTCGACCTCTGCGCGCTGGGCGAGCGCGAGCTGCGCGAGGTGCGCCGCAAGCGCATCTCGATGGTGTTCCAGCATTTCGCCCTGCTGCCGAACCGGCGCGTGATCGAGAACGTCGAGTTCGGCCTGAAGCTGCGCGGCGTGGACGGCACGACGCGCCGCAAGCGCGCCGAGCAGGTGCTGGAGGTGGTGGGCCTGGCGCGCTGGGCCAGCAAGATGCCGCACGAGCTGAGCGGCGGGATGCGCCAGCGGGTGGGCCTGGCGCGCGCGCTGGCCACCGACGCCGACATCCTGATCATGGACGAGGCCTTCAGCGCGCTCGATCCGCTGATCCGCACCGAGATGCAGGACGAGCTGCTGCGCCTGCAGCGCAGCCTCAACAAGACCATCCTGTTCATCACGCACGACTTCCAGGAAGCACTGAAGCTGGGCACGCGCATCGCCATCATGTCGGAGGGCAAGCTGGTGCGCGAGGGCACGCCGCAGTCGATCGTGACCGCGCCCGGCAGCGACTACGTGGCCGCCTTCACGCGCGAGGTCGATCGTTCGCGCCTGTTCAACGCCGAAGCCTCGATGACGCCGCTCGCGCCGCTGGTGCGCCGCGAGGGCTGGACCGTGCTCGGCTGCGCGGGGCCGGGGCCGGCCTTCGTGGTGGACGGCGAGGCGCGCGTGCTGGGCATGCTCGGCGCGGTGGGCGACACGCAACTGCAGGCCTTGCGCGACGGCGCCGCGCTGCCGCCGCTGGACGGCGCGTTCGCCTGCGTGCCGGGCCATGCGCGCCTGATCGACGTGGCCGGCCATTTCGGCACGGCGCGCGCGCTCGGCGTACTCGACGAATCGGGCCGGCTGGTCGGCCGGCTGGAAGCGGGGCAGGTCCTCGCACGCATCGGCGCGGGCAGCGTCAACGGAGCTCATCATGCTTAAAGCCGACGATCTGGCGGTATTCCCGATCGCGCAGTGGATCCAGGCCGCCGTGCAGTGGATCGCGCTGCACCTGCGGCCGCTGTTCCTGGCCGTCAAGTGGCCGATCCAGAAGCTGCTCGAGGCCAATATCGACGCCCTGCACGCGGTGCCGTTCCCGCTGTTCTGCCTGGTCTGCGCGCTGCTGGCCTGGCGCTTCGCGGGCCGCGCGATCGGCGCCTTCACCCTGCTCGGGCTGCTGGCCATCGCGGTGCTCGGCGTCTGGTCGGACGCGATGACCACGCTCGCGCTGATCGTCACCGCGATCGCCTTCTGCGCGGTGATCGGGATCCCGGTCGGCATCGCCTGCGCGCGCAGCGAGCGGGTCTGGCGCGTGGTGCAGCCGATCCTCGACATCATGCAGACCACGCCCACCTTCGTGTACCTGGTGCCGGTGGTGATGCTGTTCGGGGTGGGCACCGTGTCGGGCGAGGTGGCGGTGGTGACGGCCGCGATGCCGCCGCTGATCCGCTTCACCAATCTCGGCATCCGCATGGTCGACCACGAGCTGGTCGAGGCCGGCCTCGCGTTCGGCGCGGATCGCCGCCAGTTGCTCTGGGAGGTGCAGTTGCCGCTGGCCGTGCCGACCATCCTCGGCGGCCTGAACCAGACCGTGCTGACCGCGATGGTGATGTCGGTGGTGATCTCGATGATCGGCGCCGAGGGGCTCGGCCTGGTGGTGCTGCAGGGCCTGGGCCGGCTCGACGTGGGGCAGGCCGCGATCGGCGGCGTGGCGATCGTGCTGCTGGCCATGATGCTCGACCGCGTGACGCAGAAGCTGGCGCGTTCGCAGCCCGGCGCGGGCGGTTCGCTGCGCTCGGTGCTGGCGCGGCTGGTACGCGGCGGCGGGCGCGGCGAGGCCGCGGCGCCGACCCTGCCCGAGCGCAGCGATCCCAAGCAGGCGCTCTGAAGTCATGCAGCGCAGGCGCGCGGCCGCGCGGGGCGGCCGCGCCGTGTTCCCGGTCGCCGGCATGGCGCCGGATCGATTCCCAGCAAGCATCGTCCATGGACGATCGTATCCACACGCAGGAGTAGCTCGATGAAGAGGTTGGCGGCAGCATGCGGCGCGGCAGCGCTCGCGGCGGTGATGATGGCAGGCGTGCCGGCGTTCGCGCAGGACATGCCCGGCAAGGGCAGGACGATCCAGTATTCGCAGGGCGACAGTTTCGGCGGCAACTACGTCGCCACCCAGATCGTGATGGCGGCCATGAAGCGGCTCGGCTACGAGGTCAAGCTGACCACCATGAACACCACCTTGTTCTTCCAGGCGGTGGCGCAGGGCGACGAGGACCTCGCCACCGACGTGAACTTCCCGCAGCGCGAGCTGGCGTTTCGCGCGGTCGAGAAGGACGCGCAGATCGTCGGCACCGGCATGATCGTGGGCGGCGGCATCAACGGCTACCTGATCGACAAGAAGACCGCCGACGCCTACAAGATCACCAATCTCGCCCAGCTCAAGGACCCGAAGCTGGCCGCGCTGTTCGGCTCGGACGGCAAGGCGCAACTGATCAGTTGCGATCCGGGCTGGAGCTGCGGCGACGTGGTCGACTTCCAGCTCAAGAAGTTCGGCCTGCAGGACACGGTGCGCGCGGTGCGCGGCAAGTACGAGGCGCTGATGGTCGACACGGTGGCGCGCATCAAGCAGGGCAAGCCGGCCTTCTTCTATGCCTGGAGCCCGTCCTGGACCGTCAGCAGCCTGGTGCCGGGCAAGGACGTGGTGTGGCTGCCGACGCCGGAAGCGGCCCTGCCGCCCAACATGCCCAATAGCGGCTCGCCGCTGGTGAGCGGCGTGAAGGGCTGCGCCGGCGACGCGGACCCCTGCCGGATGGCGATGGCGTCCTGGAACTGGGGCGCCGTGGGCAACCGCGGCTTCATCGCGGCCAATCCGGCGATCCGCTCGCTGATCGAGCAGATCAAGTTCCCCTCGACCACCTGGTCCGCCTGGGAATACGCGATCAGCAAGAAAGGCGGCAGCCAGGCGCTGATCACGCAGCTCGCCGGCGACTGGATGGCCGGCAACAAGGCGCAACTCGATCAATGGATCACGGTGGCCAGCCAGGCGAAGTAAGGCATGGCTTCGACCGGGCGCACGGCGAGCCGTGCGCTTTTTTTTCGCCCGACGAAAGGAGAATGGAGATGAACGAAGACGACGCGCTGTTCCGCAAGGGCCTGCCGATCCGCCGCGAGGTGCTGGGTGCCGAGTATGTGGATGCCTCGATGGCGAAGGCCGACGATTTCATGATGGCGTTCCAGCGCGCGACTACCACCTGGGCCTGGGGATGGGCCTGGGGCGACGAGACCCTGGATCGCCGCACCCGCAGCCTGATGCAGATCGCGCTGCTGACCGTGGCCGGCCATACCAACGAACTCAAGCTGCATGTGAAGGGCGCCTTGAACAACGGCGTGAGCGTCGAGGAGATCAAGGCGGCCCTGCTGCACGCGACGGCGTATTCCGGGATTCCTCACGGCCTCGGTGCCTTCAAGGCGGCGCACGAGGTGCTGCTGAGCGAGGGCGCGCTGGGCTGAATCGGTTGGGGCTGAATCGGGCAGGGCGGCGCGGGTTCGGGTTCTTTCCGCGCGCCGCCCGACAAGCAGAAAAAACCGCAAGCCGGGCGCCCCGGAACCAAAAGTTTCGGGCAGCCCGCCGGGACATAGTAATGGCCATACCGTTCCTTCTGGAGTCGATGCCATGCTTACCGGACATCCCGTCCCGATCCGCTCGTTGTGCCATGTCGACGGCCGCTGGCTGTCGAGCGACAGCGGCGCGACGCTCGAGGTGCGCAATCCCGCCGACCGATCGGTGATCGGCCAGGTGCCGATGCTCGATCGGGCGCAGATCGTGGCGGCGGTGGATGCCGCGCAACGCGCCCACGAAAGCTGGCGCTGGGTACCCCAGGCGCGGCGCAGCGCCTTGCTGCTGCGCTGGCACGCGCTGCTGCTGCGCCATCTCGACGATCTCGCGGCCCTGCTGTCGCTCGAACAGGGCAAGCCCTTGGCGCAGGCCCGGGGCGAGCTGCGCTACGGCGCGAGCTTCATCGAGTGGTTCGCCAACGAGGCCAGGCGCCCGGCAGGGCGCACCATCGCCTCCCATATCGACGGTGCCCAGCTGGGCACGATCGCCGAGCCGGTCGGCGTGGCCGCGCTCATCACGCCCTGGAACTTCCCGATGGCGATGATCACCCGCAAGGCCGCCGCGGCGATGGCGATCGGCTGCAGCGTGGTGGTCAAGCCCGCGCACGAGACGCCGTTCTCCGCGCTCGCGCTGGCCCACTTCGCCGAGGAAGCGGGCTTCCCGCCCGGCGTGTTCAATGTGGTGCTCGGCGAGCCGCAGATGGCGATGGAGACGCTGGTGGCCGACACGCGCGTGCGCGCGGTCAGCTTCACCGGCTCGACGCGCGTCGGCAAGCTGGTGATGCAGGCCGTCGCCGGGGCCGGCATCAAGAAGGTGGCGCTGGAGCTGGGCGGCAACGCGCCCTTCGTCGTCACCGCCTGCGCCGATCTCGAACGGGCGGTGGCCGTGGCGGTCGAGGCGAAGTTCCAGACCTCCGGCCAGGACTGTTGCGCCGCCAACCGCATCTACGTGGCGCGGCCGCTCTACGAGGCCTTCCTCGAACTTTATGCCGCCGTCGTGCGGGGCTTGAAGGTGGGCCCGGCGTTCGAGCCTGGCGTGCAGATCGGGCCGCTGATGCACCAGGCCGCCTTCGATGCCACCGCCGCGCGCGTGGCCGATGCGCGCGAGCAGGGCGCGCGCATCCTGGCCGGCGGCGGCGCGCATGCGCTGGGCGGCTGGTTCTTCGAGCCCACCGTGATCGCCGACGCGCGGCCCGGCATGCGCGTGGTCGACGAGGAGAACTTCGCGCCGATCTCGGCCGTCAGCGCCTTCGACACCTTGGACGAGGTGGTCGCGGCGGCCAACGATACCGAATACGGCCTGGCCGCCTACGTGTGCGCGACGCGCGCCGACCTGATCTTCCAGCTGGTGCGCCGGCTCGATTTCGCGATGATCTCGGTGAACGGTTCGAGCTTCACCGGCGCGCCGGTGCCGTTCGGCGGCATGAAGGCTTCGGGGCTCGGCCGCGAGGGCGGCAGCGAGGGCTTCGAGCCGTTCACCGAAACCAAGTACTTCTGCCTCGGCGATCTCGGCCTGCCCGTGACGCCGATGGCCTGACGCAAGCACAACAGGAGATTCCATGACTCAGCCGCTCGACACGCTGTTCGACCAGGACCGCGAACATTTCATGCACCCGTCGACCCATGCCTACGACCATGCTTCCGGCGCCCTGCCGGGCAAGATCATCCGCGGCGGCAAGGGCATCCGCATCGAGGACCACCAGGGGCGCGAGTATATCGACGCGTTCGCCGGGCTCTATTGCGTGAACATCGGCTACGGGCGCACCGAGGTGGCCGACGCGATGCATGCCCAGGCGAAGGCGCTGGCCTATTACCACACCTATGTCGGCCATTCCTCCGACGCGATCATCGAGCTCTCGTCGCGCATCATCGCGTGGTCGCCGGCGGGCATGAAGAAGGTGTATTACGGCATGTCCGGCTCGGACGCCAACGAAACCCAGGTCAAGATCGTCTGGTACTACAACAACGTGCTGGGGCGGCCGAACAAGAAGAAGATCATCTCGCGCGAGCGCGGTTATCACGGCTCGGGCATCGTGACCGGCAGCCTCACCGGCCTGCCGAGCTTCCACCAGCATTTCGACCTGCCGATCGATCGCGTCAGGCATACGATCTGCCCGCATTGGTATCGCAAGGCGCCGGCCGGCATGAGCGAGCCGCAATTCGTCGCGTATTGCGTCGAGGAACTGGAGAAGCTGATCGCGCGCGAGGGGGCGGATACGATCGCGGCCTTCATCGCCGAGCCGGTGATGGGCACCGGCGGCATCATCGCGCCGCCGGCCGGCTACTGGGACGCCATCCAGCAGGTGCTGCGCCGCCACGACATCCTGCTGATCTCCGACGAGGTGGTCTGCGGCTTCGGCCGGCTCGGTTCGAGGATGGGGGCCCAGCATTACGGCATCGAGCCGGACCTGGTGACCGTCGCCAAGGGGCTGACCAGCGCCTATGCGCCGCTGTCGGGCGTGATCGTCGGCGAGCGCGTGTGGGAGGTGATCGCGCGCGGCTCGCGCGAGCATGGCCCGATGGGGCACGGCTGGACCTATTCGGGGCATCCCGTCTGCGCGGCGGCCGCGCTGGCCAACCTCGACATCCTGGAGCGCGAGAACCTGGACGGCAACGCGGCCGAGGTCGGCGCCTATTTCGGCGAGCGCCTGCGCGAGCAGTTCGGCGCGCATCCGCTGGTGGGCGAGGTGCGCAGCGTGGGCATGCTGGCCGCGCTCGAATTCATGGCCGACAAGGACGCGCGCCAGCCCTTCGATCCGGCCTTGAAGATCGGCGCGCAGGTGTCGGCGGCCGCGCTCGAACGCGGCGTGATCGCACGCGCCATGCCGCACGGCGACATCCTCGGTTTCGCGCCGCCGCTGGTGATGACGCGCGCCGAGGCCGACGAGATCGTCGCGCGGGTGAAGCAGGCGGTCGACCAGGTTGCGGATCGCGTCGCGGCCGGCGCCAGGTAAACCCGCGGAACGCACGAGAGCCGGGCGGCGCTGCTAGCGAACGACGGAGTGCCGCGGCCCGCTTTCCTCGTTTCGGAGGAAGCACGGTTTTTTGGCATCCCCTAAGGTAGGTCCTCCAGTCGAGGATAGGGGGAGACCATGAAGGCTGAACAGGCAGGCGCCGGGGCGGGGCGGATCAAGCTCGATCGTTACGACATCGCGATCCTGCGGATCCTCTCGACCGAGGGGCGCATCACCAAATCGCGGCTCGCGCAGGAGGTGAACCTGTCGATCTCGCCGGCCTGGGAGCGCGTCAAGCGCCTGGAGGCGCAAGGGCTGATCCGTGGCTATCGCGCGGAAGTGGATTGGGCCGGCGCGTTCACCGGCAGCCGCGTGGTGGTGGAGGTGACGCTCGCGCGGCACACCGCGCAGGACATGCGGCGCTTCGAGGAGCGGGTCGCGGCGGCGCCGGAGATCGTCGAGTGCCTGGCCACCGGCGGCGGCGTGGACTATGTCATGCAGGTGCTGTCGCGCGACATCGAGCATTACCAGCAGTTCATCGACGGCCTGCTCGGCGCGCAGCTCGGCATCGAGCGGTACTTCACCTACGTGGTGACGAAGGTGGTCAAGACCAAGGTGGATGGTTTGCCGTCCTGGGCGTCCGACGCGAACCTGTCGGCCCGCTGAGGCGGTTCTCGGCAAGTGGAATACAAGAACAGACCGGCGCGCCTGGCGTGCCGGCATGCAGCACACCCTATCCAGACAGGCATGGAGATCGATCATGAACAGACTGAAACCGGCGCTGGCCGCCCTGGCGTGCGTCGCGATGTTCGCTACCGGCGGCGCGACGGCATCCGCCGCCGACCTGCCGGGCGCCGGCAAGACCATCAACTATGCGCAGACCGACGGCCTCGGCGCCAACTACGTGTCGGTGCAGATCACCATCAAGGCGCTCAAGGCGATGGGCTACGAGGTCAAGCTCAAGACCATGGGCACCGTGCTGTTCTTCCAGGCCGTCGCGCAGGGCGACGTCGACCTGGAAACCGACGTCAACTTCCCGCAGAGCGACCCGGATTTCCGCGCGGTGCAGGATCGCGCCGTGCAGGTGGGCCGCGGGCAGATCGACGGCGGCGGCATCAACGGCTACCTGATCGACCGCAAGACGGCGCTCGCGCACAACATCACCAGCCTCGAGCAGATGAAGGACCCGAAGATCGCCGCGCTGTTCGGCAACGACGGCAAGGCGCAACTGATCAGCTGCGATCCCGGCTGGAGTTGCGGCGACGTGGTGAACTACCAGCTCGACAAGTTCGGGCTCCGGCAGACTGTCAAGCCGGTCACCGGCAAGTACGAGGCGTTGATGGCCGACGTGGTGTCGCGCATCAAGGGCGGCGAGCCGGCCTTCTTCTATGCCTGGAGCCCGTCCTGGACCACCAGCGAGCTGGTGCCGGGCAAGGACGTGGTGTGGCTGCCCACGCCGGCCGACGCGCTGCCGCCGAACGTGCCGAACGCGGGCTCGGCGCTGGTGAAGGACGTGCCGGGCTGCGCGGGCGGGGCGAATCCGTGCCGGATGGCGATGGCCTCGTGGAACTACAGCGCGGTGGCCAACAAGGGCTTCATCGCCGCGAATGCGCCGGTGCGCGCGCTGGTCGAGCAGATCCATTTTCCCTCGTCGACCTGGTCGAACTGGGAGCTGGCGATCAGCCAGGCGCATGGATCGTCGGCGATCGTCACGACGCTGGCGGACCAGTGGATCGCCGCGAACAAGGCGACCTTCGATCAGTGGGTGGTGGCGGCGAGCAAGGGGCGTTGAGGTGGGGGTGTGACAGGTTCGTGACGGAGGCGCCGGCCGAATGGGTTCGTCGGCTGGTGCTTTCCGTCGATTCGAGTCTTGGTGTGGATGAACTACTTGTACTGGCTCAGGATGAGGCGATCGTACAGGCGGTCGGACAGGACGCGCCGGAGGAACAGGATCATCCCGGAACCGCTCGCCCCATGATAGCGAGGGCGCGGCGAACTCGCCTTGAGCGCTTTGACGACGAGATCGGTGATCACCTTGGGCGCCGACATCTTCCGCTTCCATGACGGTGAATTCCGGATTGCCTCCACGAAGCTGCCATACGCGCCCTTCGAGGAATACCGCTCGAGTTCGGCGATCGCGACCGGAAACCATTCGCTATCGGTGCCGGCTGGCTCGATCACGACCACATCGATGCCGAACTTGCGAACCTCCATTCTCAGTGCGTCGGAATAGCCTTCCAGCGCGAACTTGGAGGCGTGATACCAGCCTGCCATCGGGAATGCGCACTTTCCGCCGATCGACGAGATATTGAGGATCTTGCCGAATTTGCGCGCGCGCATATGGGGCAGACTGAGCTGCACCAGACGCGCGACGCCCATCAAGTTCACTTCGATCTGGCGTCGGGCCGCATCGAGGGGCACGTCTTCCAGGGCGCCCATCTGCCCGTATCCGGCATTGTTGATCAGCACGTCGATCCGACCTTGTTCGCGGATGATTCGCTCGATACCTGCCACCATCGTCGCGTCGTCCGTGACGTCCATTGCCAGCGCGAAACCGCCGGCGGCTTCGAGATCCCGCATTTTCTCCACGCGCCGCGCAGCTCCATAAACGATGTAGCCCTCGGCCAGCAGGCGCAGCGCGAAATCCTTGCCCATGCCGGAAGAGGCGCCGGTAATCAGGGCAACGGGTTGAATTCCAGTAGTCATGTGGGTGGTTCCGGTGGTGGTTGCTGGGGCACGAGGCGACCGGCAGGGCGAGCGCGCGGTTCGCGCAGCTCCGATTCCGGGTGCGGAAGCTGGCGCGAGCCTGACTGGATGCAGCCTGCAGGGGTATTCAAATAACGCACATCATGATGCGTTAAGTGGGGAGGTTAGCATAGCCGTGGGTGTAACGCACGTCGGGGTGCGTTAAACTTCGGCCCATGAAAGAGAGAGCCAGATCAAGCGAAGACAAACTGCAACGCTCCGAGGACCTGCTCGATGCGGCCGAGTCCCTGGCGCTGGAGCTTGGCGGTGTACGTTTCGTGACCGTCGGCGCCGTGACCGAGCGTGTGGGCCTGCATAGAACCGGCGTCCGACGTTATTACGCCAACCGGGAGGAACTGCTGCTCGAATTGGCCGAGCGTGGCTGGGCACGATGGCGGGATGCGATCGCGTACACGCTTGGATCGCGTACCGGCCTGGCGCCTGTCGAGGTGGCCGATGTGGTAGTCGACACCGTCATTTCCCTTCCGGTTTTCTGTGATCTGCTCACGCATGTGACGTTGAGCTTGGAAGGCGACGTGGATATGGAGCGTGCACGTCGCTATAAGACCCATGCCTTCGCGGCCCACGACAGCATCGTTGACGCGTTGGCCGCAGCCAGTGTGATGGCGGCGGAGCAGGTGCAGGGCCTGCTGGCGGCCACGCTGATGCTGGCCGCCGGCTTCTGGCAGGTCTCGCATCCCACGCCGTCGCTTGCCAGACTCTATGAAGAGGTGCCGAGGTGGGGCCATGTCGCGCTCGATTTCGGCCCGCGTCTTCGAGGTTTGCTGCGGGCAATGGCGATGGGGCTGGCGGGAATGAACACCACTGCGTAGCGGGTCGAGGCTTGGCGAGGAAAATGACTGCAGCGATGGTTACATATAAGCCGCTCATGACGTTGGCAAGCAAGGCGGGGTGATGTGCGCCGTCTGAACATACCAGGACCGTCTTTCGATAAAAACGCGCTCTGCATCTTCAAGAGAAGATGCTGGATCGCGAGGGGCGTGGTGATTCGTCGATTGCATATCGATATATTCAATCGAGACGAATATCTTTATTTTGTGATCGATTGTCGATGACATCGATATGGTTGTCGTAAGAAATGGAAGCCATATATTCATGGGCTATCCTGGTTCGGGATGTGGTAGATTCACGGCACTCCGATAAATCCACTTATTAAAAATATGGCCACCATCGTCCCGGCGCTTTCTTCGTGCGTGGGAAAAATGCAAGCTGGGGAACGGCGATTTGCCGAGCGGCTTGAACAGAAATTGGAAGCGGATTATTTGATCTGGTATGACGTACGTGTCGCGTCCATGCAGTCCTATCCGGATTTTGTGGTGTTGCATCCTCAGCGTGGGTTGCTGGTTCTAGAGGTAAAGGACTGGCGACCGGCCATTATCGTGAAGGCCGATCCCAGCCAGTGGCTGATCACGGGGGAGCACGGTCCGAAGGCGGTGGTCAACCCGCTTGGTCAGGCCAGGGCATACACACTGGAAATCATCGACGAACTCCAGCGGGACCCGCAGCTTATCCATCCCACCGGACATCTTCATCAAGGGAAACTGCGATTTCCCTGGGCATATGGGGTGGTGTTGTCGAACATGACTCGCAAACAGTTCATGGACGGCGGCCTCGATGGTGCGATTGAGCCAGGTCTGGTGATCTGTTCCGACGAAATGACCGAAGCAGTCGACGCGGAACATTTTCAGCAGCGGTTGTGGCGGATGTTCAAGTACCAGTTCCCGGAAAAACTGACCCTGCCACAGATCGATCGGATTCGCTGGATCCTGTTTCCCGAGGTTCGCATCACGTCCCAGCAGCAGGCGCTGTTCGAGAGCGAACCCGAATTACCGGACATCATGGCGGTGATGGACCTCCAGCAGGAGCAGCTCGCACGGAGCCTGGGAGATGGTCATCGCGTGATCCATGGCGTTGCAGGCTCAGGCAAGACGATGATTCTCGGATATCGGGCCGAGTATCTGGCGAGTCTTTCGGAAAAACCTATCCTGATCCTCTGCTTTAGTGAGCCGCTGTCCAGACGGCTGAAAAGCTGGATGGATGCGAAGGGATTGAACGGGAAGGTAGATGCCCGCAGTTTTCATGGCTGGTGCCGTAACCAGTTGGTCACGTATCACCAGTCTCTCCCCGCAGAACAGGGCGCCGATTTTTTCCCGGCGCTGGTTCAGCGTGTCATCGAATGCGTTGATCGCGGCCACATCCCGGCGGCGCAGTATGGTGCGGTCCTCATCGACGAAGGACACGACTTCGAGCCGGCCTGGTTCAAGCTCGTGGTGCAGATGGTGTCGCCGGATAGCAATCGTCTGCTGGTGTTGTACGACGATGCGCAGTCGATCTTCAACCGGGCCAGCCATCGCGGCTTCAGCTTCAAGAGTGTGGGTGTGCAGGCTCAGGGACGCACAACGATTCTGAAAATCAATTACCGCAATACGCGGCAGATTCTCGAGTTGGCGGCGCTGATCGCGAAGGACATTCTCGATCCGAAGGCAACCGACGACGACGGCGTACCGCTGATCCGCCCCGTCAGTTGCGGGCGGGAAGGCCCTCAGCCAGTGTTGATCAAGCTTCCATCGCTTCGGGACGAAGCACGGGAAATTGCTCGACGCTTGGCGCAGGCGCACCAACAAGGTGTGGCGTGGCAGGACATGGCTGTCGTGTATCGAAGCAAGTGGGTGGGCCAAGCTTGCGTCGAGGCGTTGACTCACGCCAGGATTCCTCACCAGTGGCAGCAGCAGAACAAGAAGTCATACTCACCCACGGCCGACATGGTGACCGTTCTCACCATGCATGCCAGCAAGGGCCTGGAATATCCTTTTGTCGCGATCCCGGGCGTGGGAGCTCTGTCGGTGGCGCAGGACGAACTGGAGCAGGAGGCGCGGCTATTCTATATCGCGGCTACTCGCTCTACCCACCATCTCTTGATAACGGGCAGCGGGGATTCCTTGTTCATGAAACGACTATTTCCCGGCACTCCACCCGCGCTCACATGATGATCGGCATGCCGATACAGATTGACTGATGCCGGGAACTGACGCTTTGGGTCGCGAGGTCGTCGCGGCTGGCCGAAAACGAATAGTTCCCGAATCAATCCTGCTCGCGTGTGCGCCGCTCTTCCCGATTGTGATCGAGGCAGGCGAATTCTGCGGACTTTGCGATGATTTCCGGCGCGACGCCCTGGAGATCTTGTTGCGTGTACACGTCGCGAGTCAGTTCGAAATACATTGGGAAATATGCGTCGAACCGATATGCTTCCTTCAGGCGAAGGAGCGACGTGTCGAGCGACATGCCACTGTTTCGATCCGACGCCGCTCGAACTGCGATATGAGCGTAAGTCTGGCAGTCGATGATGCGCGGACGATGGGCAGACGCATCCGATATGGCAAGAATGGCACTGCTGGCCAGCACGATTTTTTGAAACACGAAGGTTCCCCGGAGCATGATTATTGTGCGTGTGATTTTCCGTGATCATCGCTCGAATTTCAAGGAAATTGAAAGCTTGATTCGGCACTGGCCAACTGAATAAAAATCATGGTTCGCGCGATGAAGCCGGTTTGGTTGGCGCATGTGCCGGTGGAAATACAAGCACCTCAGCCCTGGATGTGAGCGGATTCTCATAAGCATCCTCGTCTGATGCATCCGAAAAAATTGCCTGGCTTACAACTCGTCCGATCGCGCAAGTAAAGCGCACGTTCGAGCATTCCCGGCTCGGCGACTCATCCGTAATCTCGCGTTTCCTTGTCCCAGCCCGCGGCACCGCCCGGGCTGCGACCACCATCGGCCGCCGGGCGGCCTTCAGGAAATCGACATGAACAACGAGTGGGTACTGGTCACGGGCGGCACCGGCTTCATCGCCCAGCACTGCATCCTGGCGCTGCTCAAATGCGGCTATCGAGTGCGGACCACGGTTCGCTCGCCAGGGCGGGAAGCCGAGGTGCGGGCCAATCTCAGGACCGGCGGCGCCGAGCCGGGCGAGCGCCTCACCTTCGTCGCCGCTGACCTGGGCGACGACCGCGGCTGGGCCGAGGCCGCCGCCGGCTGCCGCTACGTGCTCCACGGCGCCTCGCCGACCCCGTCGGGCGACCAGGTGGACGAAGCGGCGTGGATCCGGCCCGCCGTGGACGGCAATCTGCGCGTGCTGCGTGCCGCGCGCGAGGCCGGCGTCGCGCGCGTGGTGCTGACCTCCGCGTTCGGCGCGGTCGGCGTCGGGCACGCGCCGGATCATCCCCGTCCCTTCACCGAGGCCGACTGGAGCGACCTGTCCAGCCCGATCGCGCCGTACCAGAAGTCGAAGACGCTCGCGGAACGCGCCGCCTGGGATTTCATCGCCAGGGAAGGGGGCGGCCTCGAACTCGCGGCCGTCAATCCCACCGCCGTGCTCGGCCCGGCGCTGGGCCCCGACTACTCGCATTCGATCCGCATCGTCACCAGCCTGATGAACGGCCAGCCGGGATGCCCGAGGATCAACTCGGGTTATGTCGACGTGCGCGACCTGGCGGACCTGCACCTGCTCGCCATGACGCATCCCGCCGCCAAGGGCGAGCGCTTCCTGGCGATCGCCGGCGAAAGCATGTGGATGGACGAGCTCGCCCGCGTCCTGCGCGATCGCATGGGGGCGGATGCGCGCCGGGTGCCGACCCGCGTGCTGCCCAACTGGCTGATGCGCCTGATCGCGCTCGCCAATCCCTCGATGCGGATCCTGTTGCCGCAGCTCGGCGTCGACATGAACGCCAGCGCCGACAAGGCCCGGCGCCTGCTGGGCTGGGCGCCGCGCTCGCGCGAGGAGGCGATCGTCGCGACCGCCGAGAGCCTGGTGCGGCTCGGGCTGCTGCGCGATTCGACCAGCACGGGCTGAGGGCGAGGCCGCCTTTGCGGCGGCAATCGCGCGAGCCAAGCATCACCATCCGTAATCGCTGCAATAAAATCATTTCAATTGTTGGATCGGCGCATCGCCTCTAGGCTTGCTTCTCGTCAGACAAGGGCAGCGAGCGCGGTGCGCCGATGCATTTCTCTTCCACGCGGCCGGCGCCGCGTCGTCCCCGTGATGCTCGCCTGACAGATCACAAGTCCAATCTGGAGACGAGGGATGACATTCCAATATTTCGCATCGCGAACGATCCGGCTCGCGTCGGTGCTCGCCGCGATGGTCCTGGCCGCCGGTGGTTGTTCGAGCGACGAAGTCGCCACGTCCCCCGACGCGCAAGGCTGCGCGAACCTGGCCGCCACGCGCTTCACCGACACCACCGTGCAGCAAACGCAGTTCGTCGCGGCGGGCGCCGACCTGCAGCCGATCACCGGCAGCGCGGGCAAGGCTGCCGCCGCGTTCTGCCGCGTCGTCGCCACCGTCGGCAGCGAGCCGGGCGAGCATGTCGGCATCGAGGTCTGGCTGCCGGCCGCGAACTGGAACGGGCGCCTGCTCGGCACGGGCTCGGGCGGATTCGGCGGCGCGATCGTCTATGGCGGCCTGATGTCCGCGATCGCGAACGGCTACGCGGCGGCGAATACCGACACGGGCCACCTCGGCGGCGCGTCGGGCGCGATCGGGCAGGTGCTCGGCTGGGCGGTCGATCCCGTGCAACTGCGTGACTGGGGACGGACCTCGGTGCACCTGATGACGGTCTCGGCCAAGGCGATCGTCCACGCCTTCTACGGGCAGGGCGCGCAGCACGCCTATTTCGAAGGCTGTTCGACCGGCGGCAACGAGGCGATGGCCGAGGCCGAGTTCTATCCCGACGACTACGACGGCATTCATGCGGGCTCGCCCGGCATGGGCTACAGCCACTTGATGGAGAGTTTCCTGTGGGGCGGGCTGCTGCCGAGCACACAGCCCGAGGCGACGCTGACGCCGGCTGCGATGGCGTTGCTCAACGATGCCGTGCTGAATCAATGCGGCGGCAGCCAGGCCGCCGGCGACGGCTTCCTCGCCAATCCGCTCGCCTGCAGCTTCGACGTCACGCGTCTGCAATGCGCCGCCGGCCAGGATCCGGCGAGCTGCCTGAGCGCCGCGCAGGTCCGGCAGGCGCAACGCCTCTACTCGCCGGTGCGCAATACCGTCGACGGCAGCGAGATCTACCCCGGCTTCGCGTTCGGCAGCGAACGGCGCTGGGCCTCGATCCAGGGCGCGCTGATCGGCGCTTACGCCCAGCCGCTGCTGGCCAATACCGTGTTCGGCGATCCGAACTGGGACTGGACCCGCTTCGATTTCGGCCAGGACGCGGCGCGGGTGGACGCGATGCTCACGCCGAAAATCAATTCGACGAACCCGGACCTGTCCGCGTTCGCCGCGCGCGGCGGCAAGCTGATCATGACCCAGGGCTGGGTCGATTCGCTCAATGCACAGACCTTGCCGATCGAGTATTTCGAGCAAGTGGCGGCACGACAGGGCGGGATCGACGCGACCACGCCGTTCTTCCGCGTGGTGATGGTGCCGGGCATGGATCATTGCGGCGGCGGCCCCGGCGCCAACACGATCGGCGGGGCGGTGCCGCCGCTGCGCGGCGATGCGAGCCGCGACGTGGTGGCCGGCTTGCGCGCGTGGGTGGAGGGCGGCGTCGCGCCGGACGGCTTTGTCGCGACCAAGTATGTCAACGACGATCCGGCCGCGGGCGTCGCGTTCGAACGGCCCGTGTGCGTTTATCCGGCTTATCCGCGGTATCGCGGCACGGGGGATCGCAACGCGGCGGCCAGCTACCAGTGCGTGGCGGGGCCGCGCCTGCAGTGAACGCTTTTAGCGGCGGCGTGAACGGCAACGCCTTGCGGAGCAGGCGCTGCCGCACCAAGCATCCATGACGGCGCGAAGTTCGGCTTGCACAGCTTGGCCGGCGGCCTCCACGGGATATCGCCCGGCCTCGCCAAGCACGCTCACAGCAGATCCTCGACGCGGATCGGCATGCGGCGCACGCGCGTGCCGGTGGCGTGATAGACCGCATTGTTGATGGCCGCCGCGGCGCCCACCATCGCCACCTCGCCGAGCCCCTTCACGCCGGCATCGTTGAGCAGCGGGTCGGGCTGGTCGATGAAGGACACCTCGATCGAGCCGATATCGGCATTGACCGGCACCAGGTACTCGGCCAGGTCGTTGTTGAGCGCGCCGCCGAAGCGCACGTCCACTTCGCCGATCTCGCGCAGCGAGGCGCCGATCGCCCAGACCACGCCGCCGCGCACCTGGCTGGCCGCCGTGCGCGGGCTCATCACGCGGCCGCAATCGGCCACGCTGACCACGCGCGGCACGCGCACGCGGCGCGTGCGCGGCTCGACGCGAACCTCGACGAAGTGGGCGATCCAGCTGAAGCTGGTGAAGCCGGGATAGACCGGGCCGGTGGCCGCGACGCGCCCCTCCAGGAAGCGGGTGTAGGCGGCCGCCGTCTGCCCGGGCCCGAGGCCCTGCACCTCGACTTCGAGAAAGGGCCGCCGCACGGCGGCGATGCGTCGATGCAGGTTGCCGTCGACGCGGCGGCCGGCCAGCAGTTCGTCGACCCTGGCCCGCATCTGCTCGACCGCGTGCCGGACCGCGGGGATCACGCTGGCGGTGCCCCAGGAGCCGGCGGTGAGATGCTGGCGCGCCTGGTCGGTATCGCCGATCAGCACCTCGACCCTGGCAGCATCGCAATCGAGTTCCTCCACCAGGGCCGCCGTGATCGCGCTGCGCATGCCCTGGCCCAGCTCGTGGCCGGCGACGGCGAAGCGCGTGGCGCCGCTCGCGCTGATGCGCAGCTTCGCCAGGGTCGGCGTGGTGGCGGCCTTGTAGGCGCCGCAGGCCACGCCCCAGCCGATCTGCGTGCCGTCGTCCGCGCGCATCGAACGCGGCGCCGCGCTGCGTCGATCCCAGCCGAAGTGCTCGGCACCCTCGCGCAGGCACTGTTCCAGGAAGCGCGAGGAAAACGGCTGGCCCGACACGGGATCGTGCCTGGCCTGGTTGGCCAGGCGGAAGGCGAGCGGATCCTGGCCGAGCCGGTAGGCCATCTCGTCGACCGCGCATTCGAAGGCCACCGAGGCCGGATGTTCGGTCGGCGCGCGCATCGCGCCGGGCGACTGCGTGTCGACGTGGATCACGCTCTCCGTGCCCAGGTAGGCCATCTCGTAGAGCCGCGAGGGCATCTCGTGATGGCCGCCGGTGTAGCTGTCGGCGCGCGAGGCCTGCGAGGCCACCTCGTATCGAGCGGCGCGCAGCGTGCCGTCCGCGCCCGCGCCGAGCGTGACGTGATGGCGGCTCTCGGGCCGGAAGCTGGCGGTATGGAACAGTTGCGCGCGCGGCATCACCAGCTTGACCGGCCGGCCCAGCAGGATCGCGGCGCGCGCCACCAGCACCGTCTGGCTCTGCAGCGAGTTCTTCTGCCCGAAACCACCACCCGTGTAGGGGCTGGCGACATGGATGCGCTCCGGGTCGAGTTGCAGGGCGGCGGCCAGGCCGAACTTGATGGCCGCGGTGTTCTGCGATCCCTCGTGGATCACCAGGCGGCCGTCCTCGAAGCTGGCCGTGGTGGAGATCATCTCGATCGGATTGTGGTGCTGGGCCGGCAAGCGGTACTCGACCTCGACGCGATGCGCGGCCTGCGCGAGCGCCGCCTGCGCATCGCCGGCGCTCACGCCGCGGCTGGCCAGCGGCTCGGGCGTGGCGCCCGGCTGGTCGAGCGTCGCGGCGAAGGGCTCGGCCGCGTAGCGCGGCTCGACCAGCTGGGCGGCCTCGATCGCCGCCTCCAGCGTTTGCGCCACCACCAGCGCCACGGCCTGGCCGCGATAGGCGATCCGCTCGCCCGCCATCGGCTGCACGCTCTGGAAGCCGTAGCCGCCTTGCGAGATGCTCGGCGCCAGCGGCGGCACGTTCGCGAAGTCGGCCGACGTCAGCACGCGCAGCACGCCCGGCACCCGCATGGCCGCCTCGATGTCGAGGCCGAGCAGGCGGCCGCGCGCGATCGTCGAGGGCACCGTCATGGCATGCAGCAGGCCGGGGATCGGCACGTCGGCCGCGTAGCGCGCGCGGCCCAGCACCTTGTCGCGGGCATCGACGCGCGCGCGATCGGGAAGCGGAGGCAGGCTCATGCGCGGCTCCCGGCGATCTCGAGCGCGTCGGCGACGGCCCGCGCGCCGAGCTCGATCTTGAAGCCGTTGTGCGTGCCGGGGCGCGCCTCGGCGAAGGCCAGGCGGCCCGCCGCGAGCGCGCTCCCGGCATCGAGCGGGCGGCCCAGCAGCGAGCGCTCGGCGCGGCCGGCGCGCCATGGCTTGGTGGCGACGCCGCCCAGCGCGATCCGCGCCTCGCGCACCACGCCGTCGCGCAGTTCCAGCGCGATCGCCGCGGAAACCAGCGCGAAGGCGTAGCTCTCGCGATCGCGGATCTTGTGATACGTCGAGGCGCGCGCGGCCGGCGTGGCGGGCACGTGGATCGCCACGATCATCTCGCCGGGCTCCAGCACATGCTCGAGATGCGGCGTGCTTCCCGGCAGGCGATGCAGCGCGAGCAGCGGAATGCGGCGAGCCCGGGCCGCGCCCGCCACCTCGATGCTCGCATCGAGCGCGGCCAGCGCGACCGCCCAATCGCCGGGATAGACGGCGATGCAGGACTCGCTGGTGCCGAGCACGGCGTGGCTGCGATCGAGGCCGCCGATCGCCGCGCAGCCGCTGCCGGGCACGCGCTTGTTGCAGGGGTAGAGCGCGCCGTTGCGGAAATACGGGCAGCGCGTGCGCTGCAGCAGGTTGCCGCCCACCGTCGCCATGTTGCGCAACTGCTGCGAGGCGGCGCGCTCCAGCGATTCGGCCAGCACGGGATAGTCGCGCAGCACGACGGGATGCGCGGCCACCTCGCTCATGGTGGCCAGCGCGCCGATCCGCAGGCCTTGCCCGCCGGCTTCCACCGCGTCGATGCCGGCAATCGCGGTGATGTCGATCAGGTGCCGGGGATGCTCGACGTCGAGCTTCATCAGGTCGTAGAGCGTGGTGCCGCCGCCGAGGTAGCGGGCGCCGGGCCCCGCCGCGGCGAAGGCCTGGATCGCGGCGGGCACGCTGTCGGGCCGCGTATAGCCGAAGGTACGCATCAGACCGTCCCTCCCTGGGCGACCACCGCCTCGATGGCGGCGACGATGCCCACGTAGGCGCCGCAGCGGCAGAGGTTGCCGCTCATGTATTCGCGGATGCTCTCGCGCGACAGCGCGTGGCCTTCGCGCACGCAGGCCACCGCGGCCATGATCTGCCCCGGCGTGCAGTAGCCGCATTGCAGCGCGTCATGGTCGATGAAGGCCTGCTGCATCGGGTGCAGCGTCTCGCCGTCCGACAGGCCCTCGATGGTGGTCACGCGGCGGCCGTTCATCCTGACCGCCATGCTCAGGCAGGCGGCCACGCGCCGGCCCTCGACGTGCACCGTGCAGGCGCCGCATTGTCCGTGATCGCAACCCTTCTTCGCGCCGCTCAGGTGCAGGCGTTCGCGCAGCAGGTCGAGCAGGGAGGCGCGGATGTCGAGTTCGACCTTGATGGGCCGGCCGTTGACGATGGGCTCGATGCTCACGCATTGCCCGGGCTCGGCGGCTCGCGCATCCATGACGGTTGGCGTGTCGTCCGAGCGGGCCTGCATCGGCACGGCGGCGAGGGTGGCGGTGGCGGCTGTCGCCCCCATGAAATCGCGACGGGAAAGGCGGGGGCTGGGGCGATCGCTATCGGCCATTCTGCTGTCTCCTGGAGCGCGCGTGCACGATGCGGGGCAGTCTAGCAAGCAGGCGATGCGGCGATAAGCGGTCCTGATTGGATAGTCAATTCAAGGTGGCTCAAGAATCCGGGCGAGGTAGCGGGAAACGGGCTTGAGACGAACGGGCATGTTCTTGAGCGGCCCGGACATTCAAGCCGATGCGCCGCGGCCCTACAGTGGATACACGCGATCGACAAGGCGATCGCGAAACCGCAGCGAGCCGGCCATCGCCAGGAACGTTGCGGACTCAACCAACTGATCCACTGGAGTCCATCATGAACAAGCTTCTCGTCGTCCGTATCGCCGCCGCCTCCGCAGCCGCTTTTGCCTTCGCGACCGTCAGCACGCAAGCCCAGGCCGATCAGGTGACGCGCGACCAGGTGCAGGCCGAACTCGCGCAACTGCATGCCGCCGGCTACGACGCGGCGCGCGGCGAGGACGTGAGCTACCCGTCGGCGCTGATCGCGGCCGAGCAGCGCGTGGCGGGGCAGCAGCTCGCCGCGGCCCAGGCCGGCGCCGCCCAGGGCTACGGCGGCAGCCCCGACGGCAGCACCGCGTCGGGCCGCGCGCATCGTCACGTCACGCTGGACAACGACGGCATGAAGCCCGTCTACTTCGGCCAGTGAGCATGCCGGCTGACCCGGGTTCGCCGCCGCTGCTCGTCCGGCGCGGCGACCCTGGCCACGATCCGTCGAGCAGGCGGCAAGACAGGCCACCTCGCTCAGCGCGACAGCTCCTCCAGCCGAATCCCGTTGCTGCGCGGGCCGAATGCGCCGACCGCCACCACGATCACCAGCATGGCCGAGGAAATCAGCACGAACACGGTCGGCACGCCATAGTGCTTGAGCAGCGCCGCCACCCAGAAGCCGACGAAGATCGAGCTGAGCCGGCTCCAGCTGAACACGAAGCCCACCGCCCGCGCGCGGATGCGGGTCGGGTACAGCTCGGCCTGGTAGGTGTGGAAGATGCCGATCAGCCAGTTGTTGGCGATCGTCACCGCGCTGCCGAACAGCAGTATCAGCGCCGGTTCGCGCACCATCCCGAACATCACGCCGGCCACCGCCACCACCGCCGCGCAGGCCGCCAGTTGCCACTTGCGCTCGATGCGCTCCGCGCAGGCCATCGCCCCGATCGCGCCCAGCGGCGTGGTGATCGCGATCACCATCGTGTAGAGCAGCGAATGCGTGATGGTGATGCCCTTCGAATACAGCAGCACCGGCACCCAGGCGCCGAAGCCGTACACGCCGAAGGTCTGGCAGAAGTTGAACAGCGACAGCATCAGGGTGCGGCCCAGGTAGGGCCTTTGCCAGATCTCCGACCAGGATCCCTGGCCTTCCTCGGGCGCGGCGGCGTCCAGCTTCGGCGCCGCGAGCGGCTGGCCGGTTTCCGCCACCACCCGGCTCTCGATCCGGTCGACGATCGCGCGCGCCTCGGCCACGCGCTGCCTGGACTCGAGCCAGCGCGGCGATTCCGGCAGGTCGCGACGGATCAGCCAGATCAGCAGCGCGCCCGCCGAGCCGATGATCATCACCCAGCGCCAGCCGTCCAGCCCGAGGATCGTATGCGGCACCAGCACGTAGGACAGCAGGGCGACCGTCGGCACCGAGGTCAGGATCACCAGGATGCTGAAGGCCATGTACTTGCCGCGCGCATGGTTCGGCGTGAGCTCGGAGATGTAGGTGTCGACCGTGATCAGCTGCACGCCGATGCCCAGGCCCGCCACGAAGCGCCAGGCATCCATCGCCTCGGGCGAGACCTGGAACGCGGCCGCGAAGGTGGCGACCGAGTAGATCAGCATCGCGCCGGTGAACACGGCGCGGCGCCCGAAGCGATCGGTGAAGCCGCCCAGCGCGACCGTGCCGACGAACATGCCGGCAAAGAAGGAGCCGAGGAAGCTGGCGAAGCCGTTGACGTCGAAGATGCCCTCGGTGGTGGCGTGGTACATGCCGCCCTTGATCAGCCCGAGCGAGATGTAGGCGGCCATGAACATCTCGTAGAACTCGAACCAGCCGCCGATCGCGATGCGCGCGACCAGCCCGCGGAAGTAGCGGGTCGGCGGCAGGCGATCCAGCCGCGCCGAGACGCTTGCCTCGCGCTGGCTCGCGGAGCCGGCGATCTCCTGTTCCATGTACATGGCGTCTCCTGAATGAGGTGATGCCGACGATTCGATTGAGTGTCGACATTTTTTCGGAGATGATGCCAGTTAACTGAAAGAATTCGCAGTAATTCCTAATTAGTGTATACACTTAACGGAATTGGCATGAGCCAAACCGCAAGCCGCCGAGCCGGGTTTGCTACAATCGCGGACCTTTTTTGCGCCCTCGAGGACTGCCCGATGGATCTGGACGAAGGCACCAGCCTGCCTGACGAAGACAAGGAAACCACGCCGGTGGCGGAGATCGTCGACTGGGTGGCGCGCGGCATCATCGAGGGGCGGCTCGCGCCCGGCCACGACCTCAATTCGGTGGACCTGGCCCGGCGCTTCGGCGTGAGCCGCACGCCGGTGCGCGAGGCGCTGTTCGCGCTGGTGCGCGAGGGCCTGGTGGACTGGCCGCCGCGGCGCCGCCCGCGCGTGGCGACCATGCAGTTGAAGGAGATCCGCGAGATCTACGAGCTGCGCGCGCTGTTGTACGGGCAGGTGTCGATGGCGATCGCCGAGCGCGCCGACGAGGCGGACATCGCCACGCTGCGGCGCGCCGCGGAGCGGCTGGCCGAGGTGGCGGCGAAGGGCGATGTGGATGGCTACTTCTGGGCCAACGTCGCGTTTCGCGACGAGGAACTGCGCATCAGCGGCAATGGCGTGGTGAAGCAGGTGCTCGATTCGATGCGTATGCGCACCAACCGCCTGCGCCACCTGAGCACCTCGCTGCCGGGGCGCATGCAGCGCTCGTGCGCCGATCACCAGCGGCTTTGCGAGGCCTATGCCGAGCGCGACGGCGTGCTGGCGGCCGCGCTGAACCGCTCGATCGTGCTGGGCGCGCTGCGCGCGATCGAGTCGGCCTGGCAGCCGCACGAAGGCGGGCAGGGCGACGCGCCCTGAGCTGCGCGGCACGGGATCGATGCGCGCGCGGAGCGAACGCGATGCCGGCTTCACGCCGGCATCGTTCGCCTCCGCCGCGGTTTTACTTGCTGCTGTAGGCGCTCGCGATCTGGCCGACCAGGGTGGCCCAGGGCATGTCGAGCGCGGCATACACGGCGCCGGCCTTCGGCGAGCCGTTGTCCTTGAGGATCTCGACCATCAGGCTGGCATGGTCCGAGACGATCACGCCGGCCTGTTGCATGCGCAACAAACCGGTCTGGCGCTTGGTGTCGCTGAAGGTGCCCGAGGCGTCGACGGCCACGTAGGCGTCGTAGCCGCGCGCCACCGCCGTCATGGCGGGGAACGCCGCGCACACTTCGAGCGAGACGCCGGCGAAGATCAGCTTCTTGCGGCCGGTGGCCTCGATCGCCTGGGCGACGCGCGCATCGTCGTAGGCGTTCACCGTCGAGCGGTCGATGATCTCGATGCCGGGCAGCGCCTCGACCAGTTCCGGAAACGTCGGGCCCCACATGCTGTCGCGCGCCGTGGTGGTGACCACGATCGGCAGTTCCAGCGCGCGGGCGGCACGCGCCAGCGCCACCACGTTGTGCTTGAGTTCGCCGGTCGAGTAGTCGCGCACGCCTGTCATCAGGCCGATCTGGTGGTCGACCAGCACCACGGCGGCATTGTCGACGGTGAGCGCTTCGTAGCTGTGACGGGTCATGGTGTTCTCCTGGGGTTGGCGAGTCGGGGTGAGGCGATGGAGGCGGCGAGGCGTGCCCGCTCCCGGCACGGGGAGCGAAACGCTCGGCGAGGCAGGCGGCTCGCGCGGCGCGCGGCGGCGCGGCGGCATGCACCGGACGCGATGCCGGCAAATTCTATCGAGCGGGCCGGGCGCCCAGAAGTCCACGTTTTTGCGACTTAGCGTCTAAGCTGTTGGACGGCGGCGCGGCGATCCGGGCCGCTCCGATAACGGACAATCGAACCGGGCACCCATCCTGCCGCGCAGGCCGGGCGAGCCCCTGGAGACGGCGAAACGGGAGGCGGCGCGATGCTCGACCTGAATGACTTCTACTTCTTCGTGCAGGTGGTGGACCACGGCGGCTTCACCGCGGCCGGCAAGATCCTGCAGGTGCCGAAATCCACCCTCAGCCATCGGATCCAGCAGCTCGAGGGCGAGCTCGGCGTGCGCCTGCTCAATCGCACCCCGCGTCACCTGGGCGTGACCGATGCGGGCCGCGAGTTCTATCAGCATGCGGTGGCGATGCTGCGCGAGGCCGAGCTGGCCGAGAGCGCGGTGCGCAACCGCCTGACCGAGCCGATCGGCACGGTGCGCTGCACGGCGGGGGCCGCCACCATGCAGTTCGCGGTGTCGGACATGATCTGCGATTTCCTGCTGCAGCATCCGAAGGTCGACGTGGTGGCGCACGCGATCGACCGGCCGGTGGACCTGGTCGGCGAGAACTTCGACGTCGCGGTGCGTGCCCACAGCGAGCCGCTGCCCGATTCGGGGCTGGTGCAGAAGATGCTGGCGCCGGTGCCCTGGCCCTTGTTCGCGGGCGCCGCCTATCTCGAACGGCACGGGGCGCCCAGGACTCCCGAGGATCTGCGCGCCCATCCCTCGCTGTTCGCGATGCGCGCCGAGGTCACCCCGGCCTGGCGCCTGCGCCGCGTCGACGGCAGCGGCGAGGAGCTGGTCCTGCCGCTCGCGCCGCGCCTGCTCGGCGACGACATGGTGGGGCTGCAGAAGGCGGCGATCCGCGGGCTGGGCATCGTCGCGCTGCCCAGCTACGTGTGCCGCGCCGCGGTGCGCTCGGGCGAGCTGCGGCGGGTGCTGCCGGGCTGGATCGGCGCGACCTCGACCATCACCGCGCTGATGCCGCATCGCAAGGGCATGCTGCCCTCGGTGCGTGCCTTCGTCGAGCACCTGGCCGCCGAATTTCCCAAGGCCGTGCTGTTGTGAGGCGGGGCCGCCGCGCCCCGCGCGCGGCGAGCGTCCAAACTCTTGGACGTTGAATCCAGATGCCGAAGACTTTTCAGTGAATAGGCCCTTAAGTACAGTCGGGTTTCGCAATTCTTTGTAATTCGACACCGAGGGGACAAGGCATGGGCGGCACCGCATCGATTTCCACGGAGCAAGGTGACCCGGCCGGGAGCTCGCCCGCGCGGCTCGGCGAGATCGTGGCGGGCGTGCCGCAACGGATCGGCAGCGGCTTCGCCGCCACCCACTTCTCCGAGGACAGCTTCGCCGGGCGCATGGACCCGCTGCTGATGGTCGATCATTTCGTGATGACCGCGCCCACCTTCGAGCCGCACCTGCATGCCGGCATCTCGGCGGTCACCGCCATGTTCGAGGACGCCGAAGGACAGTTCCACAATCGCGACTCGCTCGGCAACGACCTCGAGCTCGGCGCCGGCGATCTCTACTGGCTGGCCGCGGCCGGCGGCGCGGTCCACGAGGAGCTGCCGATGCCCGGCGCGCGCATCCACGCGCTGCAGATCTTCGTCAACCTGCCCGCCGCCTTGAAGAAGGCCTCGCCGCGCACCCTGCACGTGCGCGCCGCCGAGGTGCCGGTTTTCGAGGCGCCGGGAACACGTGTGCGCGTGGTGCTCGGCAGCAGTGGCGAGCTGGCGGGCGCGCAGGGCACGCCCGAGGAAATGACCCTGCTCGACGGCAGCCTGGGCGAGGGCGCCGTCTTCAGCCATCGGCTGCCCGAAGGGCGTCATGCCTGGATCTATGCCGTGAGCGGGCGCCTCGCGCTGCGCTGCGGGAATGAAGCGCTCGTGCTCGAAGCGGGACATGCCACCACCCTCGCCGCCGGCCCGGCGATCGCGATCGAGCTGGAAGCCGCCGCCGCCTCGACCCACTTCGTGCTGATGGCCGCGAAGCCGATCCGCGAGCCCTTCGTCAAGCACGGGCCGCTGGTGATGTCCAGCGTCGAGGATGTCCGCAGCACGCTCGCGGCCTATGCCGACGGCCGCCTGGGCCGCATTCCCGACTAGCCCCACCCGGTATTTCGCATCCTTGCCCCGGCCGCGCAGGCTCGCGCGGCAAGGGGACCTATGGTCTCGCCGGCGCGCGGCGAGCCAGCCTCGCCTCAGTGGAAGGGAGAACCCGAGACATGCTCGATACCACGGCCCGGCCCGACAGCCCCGACAGCCCCGATATCCGCTTCATCACGCTCCCGCCCGAGGAGCGCCGGCGCGAGCTCGCGCTGCGCGAACACTTCGAGCGGTTCTGGCGCGACACGCCCGGCGAGCCGAGGGCGGTCTACGACGCCTTCATCGGCGCCTGTCCGCTGGCCGAGGGCGTCGGCCTGGCGGCCGTCGCAGCGCCCGGCGTGCGCGGCTGGTGGCTGCGCCCGGCCAGCGTCGAGGAAACGGCGCACGCGATCCTCTACCTGCACGGCGGCGGCTACGTGCTCGGCTCGGCCGTTGCCTATCGCGGCTTCGTCAGCCAACTGGTGGCCCGCACCGGCCTGCCCGCGCTGCTGATCGACTACCCGCTGGCGCCCGAGGCGAGCCTGCCCGCCGCGCCCGATGCGGCGCTGGCCGCCTGCCGCTGGCTGGGCGAGCAGGGCATCGGCACGATCGCGGTGGTCGGCGATTCGGCCGGCGGCGGCCTGGGCCTGGTCACGCTCGCGCAATTGACGAAGCTGGGCGGCAGCCCGCGCGCGGTGGCCGGCGTGGTGTTCTCGCCCTGGACCGACCTGGCCTTCACCGGCACCTCGATGGTCGATCCCGCGGTGGTCGATCCGCTCATCAGCCACGCCTACCTGCTCGATTGCGCCGCCGGCTATCTCGGCGGCGCGGCGCGCACTGACCCGCTGGCCTCGCCCTTGCACGGCGAACTGGCCGGCCTGCCGCCGCTGCTGATCCAGGTCGGCACCGACGAGCGCCTGCTCGACGACGCGCGCCAGTATGCCGGGCGCGCCGCGCGTGCCGGCGTGGCGGTGTCGCTGGAGATCTGGGAGGGCATGCACCACGTGTTCCAGCTCGACCTGCCCCATCTCGACAGCAGCAAGGCCGCGCTCGAGCGCGCGGCCGAATTCATCCTGGGCGCCTTCCGGTCCGCCTGAGGCCGCGTTGGCGCGGCCCGTCGTCAAACTTCATGGAGGATTCACCGTGAGCATCGACCATCTGTCGGCCAAGTCGTTCGATATCGTGATCGTGGGGGGCGGCTCGGCGGGTGCCGTGCTGGCGCATCGGCTGAGCGAGGATCCCGCGCGCAGCGTGCTGCTGCTCGAAGCCGGGCCGATCTATGCGGCCGGCGCCTACCCGGAGGTGATCGCCAACGCGAACCACGTCGGCGGCGACCAGGCGCACGACTGGGACTACCACACGCAGGACCATGCCGGGCTCGGCCACGACGTGACGGCGCTGCGCGGCAAGCTGCTGGGCGGCAGCTCGGCGGTCAACGCGGCGGTGGCGATGCGCGCGCGGCCGGCCGATTTCGCGCGCTGGCGGGCGCGCGGCATCGAGGGCTGGTCCTTTGACGAGGTGTTGCCGGTGTTTCGCGCGATGGAGAACACGCCCACCGGCGACGATGCCTGGCACGGCCGCTCGGGCCCGTTCCCGATCCGCCAGCGGACCATGGAGGAGATCACGCCCTCGATGCGCGGCTTCGTGCTGGCCGCCGAGGCGCTCGGCCTGCCGCGCGTGAGCGACTTCAACGGCGCCGAGCAGCACGGCGTCTCGCCGTATCCGCTGAACGTGGTGGACGGCCGGCGCATCAATACCGGCATGGCCTACCTCGACGACGCGGTGCGCCGCCGGCCGAACCTGACCATCGCCGGCCATGCCGAGGTCGATCGCGTGCTGTTCGAGGGCCGTCGCGCGAGCGGCGTGCGCCTGGTGGGCGGCGAACGGATCGCGGCCGGTGAAGTGATCCTCTCGGGCGGCGCGTTCGGCAGCCCCGCGATCCTGATGCGCTCGGGCATCGGCCTGGCCGCGCACCTGGCGTCGCTCGACATCCCGGTGCTGCAGGACGCGCCGGTCGGCGAGGGGCTCAAGGAGCATCCGTTCTACTACAACGTCTACGCGCTGAAGGAAGCGGCACGCTCGATGGACCCGGTGGCCGGCGCGATCATCTGGACGCGTTCGAGCGAGGCCCGAGTCGGCGAGCTCGACCTGCACATCTCCGGCACGCATATCTTCGATCCGGCGCAGAGCCCGACCGGCGGCGCGATCGTGCTGGCCTGCGCGGTCACGCTGCCCGATTCGGTCGGCACGGTGCGCCTGGCGAGCCGCGATCCGCGCGCCATGCCGCTGATCCGCTACAACTTCTTCCAGGCACCGGGCGACCTGCGCCGCATGATGGAGGCCGTGAAGCTGTCGCGCCGGATCGGCCGCACCGCGCCGTTCAAGGACACGCTGGCCTTCGAGATGACGCCCGGCGACGAGGTCGAGGACGAGGCCGCGCTGAAGAAGGCGGTGGTGGCCGCGGTGGACGGTTACGCGCATCCCACTTCGACGGTGCGCATGGGCCGCGAGGGCGACCCGCAAGCGGTGGTGGACCCGAGCGGGCGCGTGCGCGGCGTGCAGGGGCTGCGGGTGGTGGATGCCTCGATCATGCCGGAGATTCCCTCGATCGCCACCAATGCCACCACCATCATGATGGCCGAGATGATCAGCCGGCGGATCTGAGGTCGACGCGGCCGCGCCTGGTTCGAGGGGGCCGTGCACGGTCGCCGGTGCCGTCGACTGGCGACACGATGCGCTTCGCCGCGTGTCGCTGCGGTATCGCTCGTGCGTGGCACGGCGAGATCGCGAGGCCGCGCGCGCGGCGGGCCCGAGCTGCGGTGCCTTGCTCGCCGCTGCCGGCCCCGATCATGATGTCCGGCGCGCCCGCCAGCCGGCGCGAGCCGCGCCGCTGAAGCAAGTTCCCCATCCGCTTCGCATGCCTGAACGGCGACCGGCCGACGGGCTTGGTTCTCGGTAACCGCGCCCGTCGGCCACGACGTCCATGGAGTCGGACGTAACGTCCAAGCTGATGGATATGAACAAGACGCCGGGTCGCGTATAACGTCCCCACCGAAATCAGCGATGCACCCGGGCTCGACGGCAGCGTCGCGCTCCAGGTGTCATTTTTAGGAAACAGGATTGATGCTGGATCTAAACGACATGTACTACTTCGTACAGGTTGTCGACCATAAGAGTATTTCCGCCGCGGCTCGTGCGCTGTCCCTGCCCAAGTCCACCATCAGCTACCGCATGAACCAACTCGAGGTGCGCCTGGGCGCGCGCCTGTTCAATCGCACTTCCCGGCAACTGGCCGTTACCGATATCGGTTCGGAGTTCTATCGTCGCGCGCAGATCATGATCCGCGATGCGCAGTCGGCCGAATACGCGGTGCGCCAGCGCCTGTCGACGCCGAGCGGGCTGGTGCGGCTCACGGTGGCGGTGGCTACCGCGCAGTTCGCGATGCGCGGCCTGCTGACCGAGTTCTGCCGGCAATACCCGCAGGTCAAGGTGGTGCAGCGCACCTCGGATACCGAGGTCGATATCGTCAAGGAGGGCTACGACATGGCGATCCGCTCGCACAGCCTGCCCCTGCGCGACTCGAACCTGATCCAGCGCCGCCTGGCGCCGACGCCCTGGATGTTGTTCTGCAGTCCTTCCCTGCTCAAGGGGCGCGAGCCGATCCACGGCCCGGAGGACCTGTGCAACCACCCGGCGCTGTTCATGGCGCGCCAGGGCAGCGTGCCGCAATGGCGGCTGCGGCACGAGAACGGCGGCACGCGAACCATGCTGATCGATCCGATCCTGATGACCGACTGCATGCCGACCCTGAAGGACGCCGCGATCGCGGGGCTCGGCATCGTCGCGCTGCCCGGCTACATCTGCAAGGAGGAGATCGCGCAGGGCAGCCTGGTGCGCGTGATGCCCGAATGGACCGCGGCCGACGCGGCGATCACGGCCTTGCTGCCCTATGGGCAGAACCAGTTGCCCTCGATACGGGTCCTGCTCGACTATCTCGCCGCCGAGATTCCGCGCGCGGTGGCCATGTAGGTGCCGGGGGCGCGGGCGGGAACGCCGGATCATCGCGTTCCCGCCCGGCTCGGCGGGCCGGCCGGGCTCAGTGCGTGGCGCTGAGCTGGCCCGCGCTGCTGCGCGCCAGCGCGGCGGGCCGCTGTTGCGTCAGGCGTGCCTCGGCGGCCTCGAAGTCGGCCGGGTAGTGGATGTCCTCGCCTTGCGAGGGGCGGTAACCCGCGCGTTCGAGCGCCACCAGGTCGGCGCGCACCTGGGCACGCGTGAGCGGCTGGCCGGCTTGCTGCGCGAAGCTCAGTGCCGGGGCGGCGAACAGGGTGGCAACGAGAGCGGAGACGATGATCGTTTTCATGGCAGTTCCTTGGTGGCCCGGAGGCGGTGTGGTGCCGGTCGATCCGGCGGAAGCGATGCAGGGTGGGTGCGGTGCCCGGGACGCTGGCTGCTGGCTGTTTCCGATCACCGCAGACGCAGATTAAAAGCCGGGGCCGTCGTCGACCATCGTGCGAAGGCATGGGAGTCGCTCACGCTTGCGAGGGGCGATGCCATACCTGGGTATGCGTGGGTCGGCCGATGGTCGCGCCGGTTCCGATCTCGCGTGTGGCGCGCGACACGCAGGTGTGTGCCGGCTACACCGAGGTGAGGGCGCGGCGGCGTGACGGCATCGCGCCGCTTGCGAGGGCCTGCATGGATCGTCGCGAATCGCGAAGGAAGACGCCGCCGCCGCGCGCGGGCGAGCCGATGCGCGGGGCGTGGAAGGAGGGGAGGGTGAATGAGAGGCGCAAACGCGGCGCGAGCCGCTACGAAGCGCGGCCCGGCCAGGCGCGCGGAACGCGCGTGGCGTACCCGCTCAGGCGGCGGTCGAGCCGGAGCGGGCGCGTTCGAGCGCGATGGCCAGCCAGCGGCACAGCAGGTCGGGATCGGCCGGTTTCTCCAGCACGCACAGCGCGCCGCCCGCGAGCGCCGCGTCGCGCACGCGCTCGGTGAGGTAGGCGCTCAGGAAGATGAAGGCGATCGTCACGCCGCGCCGGCACAGCGCGGCCTGCAGTTCGATGCCGCTGATGCCGGGCATGTTGATGTCGCAGATCACGCAGTCGGCCGGCGCGATCTCGCCGGCCTCGCTCAGCAGCAGGCTGTCGCCCGATTCGAAGGTACGGGCTTCGCAGCCGATCGAGCGCACCAGGCTGCGAAGCGAGCTTCGCACCGATGGATCGTCGTCCACGATGAGCACGAGTTGCGTGGGACACATGAGGGCTCCTTAAGCCAGGGTGAGCATGGCAAAGGCGCCAGGAAGCCGATGCACGACCGAGCGTACCGGAGGGCGTGCCGCGGTGAAATAACACCACGGTATTAAGCCGGATGCGCCGCGCGCGGCGGCCGGCGGGCAGCGCGCCGTGACGGCAGGGGATGTCGACGCGGAGGCCTTGCCTCGCGTCTAAACCAAAGTATTAGTCGGCTTCGGAAGCCGGCCGCGAGGACGATGCGAAGCGAGCGGCGCCGATGCGGAAAACCCCTTGAAACAAGCAGCAAAATCGATCCCTCGCCCTGGGGAAGCTCCCTATAATGTCGGGCGGGATACCTGGACAATCGCGCGCGCGAGCGCGCACATCGTTGCAACGCGGCTGCAAGAAAATGGAAGAGACGAACCAACGCTGGGTCTATATCGTCGACGACGATGCATCGACACGAGACGCGCTCAGCAGCCTGCTGCGCTCGGTAGGCCTGAAGGTCGAGACCTTCGAGAGCACCGAGGCCTTCCTCAGGGTCGAGCGCCCGGTGGCGCCGAGCTGCCTGGTGCTGGATGTGCGCCTGAAGGGCGAGAACGGCCTGGCATTCCAGCGTCGCGCGCAAGCCTGGAACATGGACCTGCCGATCGTGATCGTGACCGGCCATGCCGACGTGCCGATGACGGTCAGCGCGATGAAGGCCGGCGCCGTCGATTTCCTCACCAAGCCGTTTCGCGAGCAGGAGCTGCTCGACTCGGTCGACAACGCGCTGGCGCTGCACGCGCGGCGCCTCGAGGGCCAGGAGCGAAGCCGCGGCCTGCGCGATCGCTACGAGACCCTCACGCCGCGCGAGAAGGAGATCGTCCCCTACGTGATCGCCGGCTTTCTGAACAAGCAGATCGCCGATCGCCTGAACCTCAGCGAGGTGACCGTGAAGATCCATCGCGGCGCGGCCATGCGCAAGCTCGCGGTGCGTTCGGTGGCCGACCTGGTGCGCGAGGCGCAGGCGCTGGAGATTCCTCCCGTCGCCGACTGAGGCGCCGCCTCGGCGCGGCGCCGACGTCAGGCCCGAGGCAGGGAACCGAAGCGGGGCGCCGAAGCAGGGCACAGAAGCAGGCCGCTGAAACCAGCGCCCGAAATCAGAACACCTAAGCGGCCGGCACGGTGAAGCGCATGATGGTGCCGCCCGCCGGGTTCGGCTCGGCGCCCAGCGTGCCGCCATGCGCCTCCATGATCGAGCGGCAGATCGCCAGCCCCATCCCCATCCCTTCCGCCTTGGTGGTGTAGAACGGCTCGAAGATCCGCTGCGCGCCGTCCCGCTGCAGGCCCACGCCCGCATCGATCACGCTCACGCGCAGGCAGCCCGTGGCCAGCCGCTCGGTGGCCACGGTGATCACCGCCTGCCGCTCCGGGTCGCCCGGCATCGCGTCGATCGCATTGGTCAGCAGGTTGATCAGCACCTGCTGGATCTGCACCCGGTCGCCGCGGGCGTTCGCGACGGCGGCGTCGAAGCCGCGCTCGATCTCGATGCCGCACTGGCGCGCGCGGGCACGCACCAGCGGCAGCACGTCGTCGATCGCCTCGTGCAGCGCGAAGGGCAGCAGCGTGGGCGCGGATTTCGAGGACAGCGCGCGCAGGCCCTGGATGATGGACTTGGCGCGGCCGCTGTCGGCGCCGATCTGGCGCAGCATGGTCACCGCCTCGGCGATCTCGGGCGGGTTCCGGTCGATCCAGCGGATCGCGGCGGCCGCCGAGGTGCCCACCGAGTTGATCGGCTGGGACACCTCGTGCACGATCGACGCGACCAGCTCCCCCATGGTCGACAGGCGCGAGGCATGTTCGAGGTCGGCCTGCACGATGCGCAGCCGGTCGGCCATCCTGGCGCGCTCGCGGCCCTCGTTGAGCAGTTCCTCGTACAGGCGCGCGTTCTCCAGCGCGATGGCCGCCTGGCTCGCCAGCACCTCGATCACGTCGGTGCGCGAGGGCGCGAAGGCGCCCGCCACCAGCGTGTTCTCGAGGTAGAGGACGCTGACCAGCCGGCCCTGCTTGAGCAGCGGCAGGCAGAAGGCCGAGCAGACGTGGCGATGGCGGAAATACGGATCCTTGCCGAAGGTGAAGTCGCGCGCCGCGTCGTCGAGCGTGATCGACCTGAGGCTGCGCGACACCACGTTGACGATCGTCATCGGCAGCGTGTCGGGCGCCAGCGCCTGGCGCGTCTGCACCTGGATGTCGTGCTCGGCCAGGCTCGCCTCGGCGAGCAGGCACGGGCCGGCCGCGCCGGTGCCCAGCAGCACCGCGCGCTGCGCGCCGCCCAGTTCGAGCGCGGTGGCCATGATGGTCTCGACCACCCTGGCCTGCACGATCTCGCTCGACAGCGCGTTCGAGGCCTTGACGACGGCCAGCACGTCGAGCGGCCGCGCCTGGTCGGGATCCGTTGCCGGCCGGGCGCTTCGGCCGAATGCGCGCCCGGCCAGCAGCGGATCGGCATCGAGCAGCCGCAGCTTGGCCTTCGCGCCCCAGCGCGCGTAGCAGTCGCGCGCATGGGCGAGGTAGTGGCGCGCCAGCGAGCGGCTGCCCCTCGCGGCGAAATACTCGGCCGCCAATTCGTGCGAGAGGGCCTCGTCCTGCAGGAAGCCCTGGCGCTGCGCATGCTCGATGGCGCGTTCGAAGCCGTCGATCACCTCGTCGGCCGGCGCGCCTTCGAGCTGCCTGCGCTGCGCGTCGAGCAGCGCGACGCGCCCGGCGAAATTCTCCGGGCACTGCGCCGCCCAGCTTTCGAGCTGCCGCGTGTGACGCCGCCAGATCGGCGCGAGCGGCTCGCCGGGGCTGCCTTCCATGCCGAGCAGGGCCGCGCGGATCGTCGCCAGCGCCCCGTAGAAATGCAGGTCGACGATCTCGTTGAAGGCGCGCGAGGACCACGCGATCGGCTCGGCGCGCTCCCGCGCGGCCAGCGCCCCGCGCGTGTCGCCGAACACCAGGCAGGCCTGCATGCGATGCGTCCAGAAGCAGAATTCCGCGATCGAGCCGCGCGTCGGTTCCGAATCGTAGGGGGCGAAGATCCCGCCGCGCGGCAGGAGCCGGCCGTTCCCGGATTCGAGCGGCTGCTCGCTGGTGACGGACTCGATGAAGCGCAATTGCGACTTCACCGCGTCGATCACCAGGTGGAAGCCGGCCAGCTCGGCGAAGGCCAGCGCGCGCTGGGCCTGCTCGACGATCGCATCGAGCGCGACGCCGCTGATCAGCAGGTTGCTGACCAGGTTGCGCCCGCAATAGACGGCGAAGGTCTGGTCGCCATCGGCCTTGGCCACCTCGAACGCGGCGCGGATGAAGCGCGCGCCTTCCTGCACCGGGCGCTGCCAGGGCAGCACGAACATGCCGAAGCCCATCAGCGTGCGGGCGCGGTACTTGCCGCGGCCCTCGACGCCGGCCAGGGCCACCGCGAGCTCGCCGAACGCGTAGGCGGCGGCCAGTTCGCCGTAGCGCACGCCCACCGCGATCATCAGGCACACGTAGCCGTAGCAGGAGGAATCGGTGGGGCCGCAGCGCACGCTCATGCGGGCCATGCTCAGCGCCACCATGTCGTGCAGGTTGACGTCGGAGAACAGCGCCGGCGGGATCAGGTCGGCCATCACGTCGATCACGGCGATCGCGGCCGGATCGCCGGTGAAGGGCAGCCCGGCCAGCTCGGCCGGGTGCCGGCCGGCCAGTTCCTCGCGCAGGGCCAGCCAGGCGCCGTCGACGTCGGCGTCGCGGGGCCGGGCCGGGATCCGGATGCCCGCGTAGTCGAGGAAGGCCAGCCCGCAGGCCACGGCGTCGGCGGACAGGTTCAGCGAGGTGTAGACCGCGGTGAGCAGGCGCGTGGCCTGGCCGCGCAGGGGCAGCGCGATGTCCAGCGCCAGCAGCGCCTCGAGCCCGGCCCGCGCGGCCGGCGCCGCGTTGTCGAGGAACCGGCACTCGGCCGTCAGCAGGGCGATGCGCGCCGGCAGTTCCTCGTGCTCGGCGGCGCGGCTCAGCGTGCGCGCGAACGCCAGGTAGTCGAGCGCCGTGCCGTAGGCCGTCATGGCCCGCGCCTGTTCGGCCGCATCGAGGTTGAGCCGCACCAGGGCCGGCCGGCGCGCGTCGTCGACCAGCCCGGCCGCCTCGTTCAACTGGCGCGCGGCCTGGAACAGCTTGTCGGCCGGGCTGTCCGGGCCGAGCAGCGCGAGCAGGCGCTGCCCGATCCGGTGGTGCAGCCGGATGCGCTCGCCGTCCTCGATCCCGCCATACACGGCTTCGTGGAAGCGGTCGTGCACGAATGCGCAGGTGCCGGCCGCGTCGATCCTCACGCAGTCCTCATCGATCGCCGGGCGCAGCCGCGCCCGGACCTCGTGCGGCTCGCTCCCGACGATCGCGCCGAGTTCCTCCAGCGCGATCCGGTCGCCCAGGCACGCCATCGCGCGCATCAGCTGTCGCGTCTGGTCCGGCAGGCGCGTCATGCGCTGCCGCAGATGCGTGAGCACGTCGCCGATGAAGGTGCGCTGCACCAGCCGCTCGAAATCGCAATGGAAGGCCCGGTCGGCCGAGGCGGGCGCGATGATCGCGTCGCGCTCCAGGTCGAGCAGCAACTGCCGCACGAAGAAGGGATTGCCGCCGCTCTTGCGATGCAGCAGCCCGGCCATCCTGTCGATCTCGATGCCGGCGTGTCCGTAGCGCGCCGCCAGCAGCGCGCGCAGGTCCTCCAGGCGGAGCGGGCGCAGGTCGAGGCGGGTGCGTCGTTCGTCGTCGTCGCCGGCGGCGGCCGGCGGTACCGGCAGCGGTTCGCCGTCCGCCGCCGCCTGGCGGAAGCTGCCGATCGTCAGCACGCCGCGCACTTCCGGCGCCTCGCACATCAGCCTCACCACTTCCTGCGAGTGCGCGTCGGCCCATTGCAGGTCGTCGAAGAACAGCACCAGCGGCGGCGCCTTCGCGGCCACCACCGCCACGAAGTCGACGATCGCGGCCAGCAGCGCCTGGTGCTCGCGCTCGCGGGCCGGCGGGGCGCTGCCGCGCTCGCGATCGAGGAAGGCGCCGAATTCCGGCACGATCCGGCACAACGAGGGCAGGTGCTCGGCCAGCCGCTCGCCGATCAAGGCCCGCCACTCGGCGAAGTCCGACTCGGGGGCGGCCATGATCGCGGTCAGCAGTTGCGCGAGCACCTCGCTCACCATGCCGAAGGGCACCCCCGGCTCGGTCGCCGAGGCCTTGCTCGCGGCGCGCAGCGTGCCGGCATGCGCGTGCCGGTCGAGGAAGTGCTGGACCAGCGCGGTCTTGCCGCCGCCGGCCTCGCCCGCGATGAATACCGCGCAGCCCGGCCGGCCTCGCGCGGCGTCCGCCAGCCGGGCCTCCAGCACGGCGAGCTGGTCCTGCCTGCCGTGGATGCCGGCGGCGCGCCCGGGTGCCCCGGCCTGCCCGCGATCGCGCAGCGAGCCGAGCCGGCCTGCCGCAGCGTCCGCGGTGCAGGCGGCGATATCGTCGAGCAGTTCGGCGGCCGACGGGTAGCGCTCGGCGGCGTTCTTCGCCAGCAGCCGCAGCAGGATCTCGTCGACGCATTCGGGCAGTTCGGGCCGTTGCCGGCGCACCGGCGCCACCGGCTTGGCCAGATGCGCGTGGGACCAGCCCAGCGCGTCGTCGGCCGCGAACAGCGGCTGCCCGAGCAGCAGTTCGCGCAGGATGCAGCCGAGCGAATAGAGATCGGCGCGCGGGCCGGCGAGCGCGTCGAGCCCGGCGAGCCGCTCGGGCGCCGCGTAGGGCAGGCGATCGTGCGACAGCGCGAGCCCGGCTTCGTGGCCCGCCGTGCTGCCGAATTCGCACAGCGCGGCGTGGCCGAGATCGTCGGCCACCAGCAGGCTGTCCGGCGTCAGGCCGCCGTGCGAACGCCCGCGTGCATGCAGCGCGGCCAGCGCGCGGCCGGCCGAGGCGGCCAGGCGCAGGAACTCGCCGATGCCGCCCGGCTGCCGCATGAAGGTGGACAAGGGGCGGCCGCCGGGGTCGCTCAGCAGCAGCGCCGCGCGTCCACCCACGCGGATCTGCTCGATCGGCACCGCCGCCCAGGCCGGATCGAGATCGCCGCGCAATTCGAATTCCGCGCGCAGCACACGCTGCTCGTGCTCGCCGTCCCGCAGCGCGACGCGCAGCAGATGGCCGGCTCCCGAAGCCGCGGATCGATACAGCGCGCTGCTGCCGGAAGGCAGGGTGATCAGCGCGGGCAGGTCCGATGCGCTCGGCTCGGGAGATGCGATTGGCATGGTGTGCGAAAGAGTCCCGGGGGCGGCCGGCCATGGCGCCGCGTCGTGGCCGGGCTCGGCCGGACGACGACGCAGGCGCTGCGGGGCCGAAGCGGAAAGCTCGGAGCTTAGCGGGTTGGCCGGCCAAGGCAAGGATTCGCGCTGAGACGCTGCGTACAAGGAATTGCACGGGGTGGAGCCGCGTGCCCGGGAGGGCCTGGCCGGCCGCTCGTGCGGCATGCCGTGCCGGTTTTCGCGCGTGCCGGCCGAAGTGCTCGCGGCACTCAGCCCATGCCGAAGCGCTGCGCGTCGGCCAGGTAGGCATTGGCGGGCCGGCGGGTCGGCACCTGCAGCGCGGTGCCGGCCAGGGCCAGCGCGAAGGCGGCGAACCGCGAGACGTCGAGGCGATCGGCGGCCAGTGCCCAGGCGGTGGCCGGCAACAGCGCGAGCAGCGCCAGCAGCAGCGCCAGCGGGGCCGCCGGATCGTGGCGCCGGGCGGCCCGG
>NZ_VWWC01000080.1:0-31605 GCF_011753175.1 Burkholderia sp. Cy-637
TCGCCGGCCACCAGCAGCGGCCGGCGTGCCTCGCGCAGCACCGCGAGCGCGGCGGCCAGCTCGGTCTCGACCGGCGCCGGGGCATGGAAGGACACCACGCGCGGCGCGAAGAACGACAGCGGGTAGTCATAAGCCATGGCCTGCACGTCCTGCGGCAGCGCCAGCGTGACGGGGCCGCACAGCGCCGCGTCGGTCAGCACGCGCAGCGCGCGCGGCAGGGCGTTGAGCAGTTGCGCCGGGTGCACGATCCGGTCGAAATAGCGCGACACGGGCTTGAGCGCGTCGTTGGCGGAGATTCCGCCGTCGTGGAAATCCTCGACCTGCTGCAGCACCGGATCGGGCGCGCGCGAGACGAAGATGTCGCCGGGCAGCAGCAGCACCGGCAGGCGGTTCACATGGGCCAGCGCGGCGGCGGTCACCAGGTTGGTGGCGCCCGGGCCGATCGAGCTGGTGACGGCCATCATGCGGCGGCGCAAATGCGCCTTCGCATAGGCGATCGCGCTGTGCGCCATCGCCTGCTCGTTGTGGGCGCGGTAGGTGGGCAGCACCTCGCGCGCCTGGTACAGGGCCTCGCCGAGCCCGGCCACGTTGCCGTGGCCGAAGATCGCGAACACCCCGCCGAACAGCGGCTCGGTGCGGCCGCTGCCGTCCTCGGCGGCCACTTGCTGGGCGGCCAGGTAGCGCACCACGGCCTGGGCCGCGGTCAGGCGCACGGTGCCGGTCGCCTCGGCGGTGGCCTCGCCCGGCCAGGGCGAGGCGGATTCGATCGCTCTATGGTTCATGGTCGGCTCTCCTAGGCGACGCGGCGGGCCGCGACCTCGCCGGCGCGCGCGCTGCGCCAGGCGCCGATCAGGGTCTCGAAGATCTCGCGCACGCGGGCGATCACGCCGGCATCGTCGAGCTCGCCGGCCAGCCAGGCGCGGCTCGGTTCCCAGAAGATGGTGCGGCCGACCGTGAAGCCGCGGCAGCTGTTCGAGGCGGCCGCGGCGGCGAAGCCGCCGATCAACTGCTCGACCGGCGCGGACAGGCCCAGCAGCACCACGCCGCGGCAATGCGGGTCGCGCTCGGCGATCAGCTGGTCGACCGCGCGCCACTGCTCGGCGTCCAGCGGTTCGAGCTTCCACCATTCCGGGTAGATGCCGAGGTTGTAGAGGCGCTTGAGCGCGCGATAGACCACGTCGGGGCCCTCGGGCAGGTCGGCGCGATGCGGCGGGATCACCTCCAGCAGCAGTTCGTGGCCGCTGGCCTGCACCGCGTCGTAGAGCGTGCGCAGCTGGGTTTCCTGCTCGAGCCGGGTTTCCAGCGCCTCGTCGGGGTGGTAGCGCACCAGGCACTTGGCGACGTGCTCGGCCGGCCAGGTCTCGAGCGTGGTGCCGATCGAGCGGCCATGGTCGAATTCGAGCGGCAGCGAGCCGGGCAGCTCGGTCGGGCGGCCCACCCACCAGCCGCGGCCGGTGGCGTCGTTGAGCGCGTCCTGGCCGTAGCGGTCGTCGATCAGCACGCCGATCTGGCCTTGCAGGCCCAGTTGCGACTCGGTCTGCGCGACCGCCTCGACGAACAGGCGCTTCAATTGCGGAATCCGTTCCAGCGGCGCGCCGGCCTGCTGCGCCAGCTCGAAGAACTGGTTGCGGTGATCGAAGGCGAAGCCGAGCACCTGCTCCCACTGCTTGCGCGGCGGCGTGACGCGATGCAGGCGCGCCAGCGTCGCATCGAGATCGGGGCGGCGCATGCGCTGCGGGTCGCGCGCGGCTTCCTGCAGGAAGTAGTTCAGCTCGGCCGGCGTCGGCATGGCCGGCGAGCAGCCGTGGCGCGACACCACCAGCGCGCCGCAGGCGTTGGCCGCGCGCGCGGCCGCCTCCAGCGTGCCGCCGCGCAGCCATTGCGAGAGGAAGCCGGAGGCGAAGGCGTCGCCCGCGCCCAGCACGTTGAGCACCTCGACCTCGACGCCGCCCACCAGCTTCAGCGCATCGAGCGACTTCGGCACGGCGGACTCGACGATCGAGCAGCCGAGCGGGCCGCGCTTGACCACCAGGGTCGCGCTGCTCACGCGACGCACCATCTCCAGCGCGTCGAGCAGGTTGTCCTTGCCGCCGGCGATGCGGAATTCCTCCTCGGTGCCGATCACCAGGTCGAACAGCGGCAGGATCCGTTGCAGATGCGCGGTCACGCCCTCGTTGGCGATGAAGCGGGTCTCGCCGTCGGCCTTGCCGGTCAGCCCCCACAGCACCGGGCGATAGTCGATGTCGAGCACGGTGCGCACCTGGTGGCGGCGCGCGTAGTCGAGCGCGCGGCGGCTGGCGCGGTTGACCTTGTCGGTCGAGAAGTGCGTGCCGGTGATCAGCAGCGCCTTCGAGGAGGCGATGAAGTCCTCGTCGATGTCGCCCTCGTCGATCGCCATGTCGGCGCAGTTCTCTCGGTAGAACACCAGCGGGAAGGTATCGCGGTCCTTCAGGCCGAGCAGCACCAGGGCGGTGAGCCGCTCCGGGTCGGTCAGCAACTGGCGCGTGTCGCAGCCCTCGCGCTCCAGCGTGTCGCGCACGAAACGGCCCATGTGGTCGTTGCCGACGCGCGCCAGCATGGCGGATTTCAGGCCCAGGCGCGCGGCGCCGAAGGCGATGTTGCCGGACGAGCCGCCCAGGTATTTGGCGAAGCTGGTCGCGTCCTCGAGACGGGCGCCGATCTGCTCCGCGTACAGGTCGACCGCGACGCGGCCGATGCAGATCACGTCGAGCGGGCGGTTCGGCGCGAAGGGAAGGGGGGAGTGAGCCATATCGGTTCCTGGTTAGATCACGGCGCCGTCGAGTTCGGCGACCATCTTCTGCATTTCGGCGCCGCCCGCCATCATGTCCAGCACCTCGTCCTTGCTGATGGTGTCCTTGGTGAAGGTGCCGAGCGAGCGGCCGCGGTTGAGCAGCGTGAACGAATCGCCGATCGGGTAGGCGTGGTGGACGTTGTGGGTGATGAAGATCACCGAGATGCCCTTGGCGCGCGCGGTGTGGATCAGCTTGAGCACGTTGAAGCTCTGCTTGACGCCGAGCGCGGCGGTGGGCTCGTCGAGGATCAGCACGCGCGCGCCGAAGTGGATCGCGCGGGCGATCGCCAGGCACTGGCGCTCGCCGCCCGACATGGTGCCGATCGGCTGGTGCGCGTCGCGCACGTTGATGCCCATCTCGGCGAGCTTGGCGCGGGCGATCTCGGCGCTGGTGTCGAGGTCCATCACGTTGATGAAGCCGAACAGCTTCTTCTTCGGCTCGCGGCCCATGAAGAAATTGCGCGCCACCGAGAGCAGCGGCACCAGGGCGAGATCCTGGTAGACGGTGGCGATGCCCAGGTCGAGCGCGTCCTTGGGCGACTCGAAGCTGACCGGCTGGCCGTCGACCAGGTAGCGGCCCTCGGAGGGCGAGTGCACGCCGGCCAGGGTCTTGATCAGGGTGGACTTGCCGGCGCCGTTGTCGCCGAGCAGGCAGTGCACCTCGCCGCGCCGCAGCTTCAGGTTGATGCCGGACAGCGCGATCACCTTGCCGAAGAACTTGCTGACGTTGTCGAGCTCGAGAATCGTGTCGTGCGTGGAGGGCGTGGACATGGTTCGGCTCCTCAGGATTGCGCCACGCGACGGCGCACGTAGTGGTTGAACAGCACGGCGATCAGCAGCATCACGCCGAGGAACACGCGGAACCAGTCGGAGCTGATGTTGGTGTAGGTGATGCCGATCTGCACCACGCCGAAGATCAGCGCGCCGAACGCGGCACCCACCACCGAGCCGTAGCCGCCGGTCAGCAGGGTGCCGCCGATCACCGCGGCGATGATCGCCTCGAATTCCTTCTGCAGCCCGCGGTCGGCCGCGGCCGAGCCGATGTCGGCCACCTGCAGCACGGCGAACAGGCAGGCGCAGAAGGCGGTCAGCACGAACAGCAGGATCTTCACGCGGCGCACCGGCACGCCGACGTTCTTGGCCGCGTTGGCGTCGCCGCCCACCGCCAGGATCCAGTTGCCCCAGCGCGTCTTGGCCAGCACGAAGGCGCCGATCACGGTGACCGCCAGCCACCAGAGGATCACCTTGGGGATGCCGGGCACCAGCGGGTCGCCGTTGTCGAGCACGCCGCCGATGCCGGCATGGGCCAGCCAGCGGAACAGGCCGTGGAAGGCCACGCCCTGGAACAGCAGGTGGGTGACCGGGTCGGCGTGGGCGTAGTCGCCCAGGCCCGAGATGATGGTGCGGTCGGCGAACATCACCGAGAGCGCGAGCGTGAGGCCGCGCAGGATGAACATGAAGGCCAGCGTGACGATGAAGGAGGGCAGCCTGGTGCGCATCACCAGGTAGCCGTTGAGCGCGCCGAGCGCCATCGAGCCGGCGAAGGCGAAGATCACCGCGGCCCAGATCGGCCAGTGGAAATACGCGGTCGGGATCGCCACCATCATGCCGGCGAAGCCGATCATCGAACCGATCGAGAGATCGAACTCGCCGGCCACCATCAGCAGGCAGGCGCCCACCGCGAGGATGCCGAGATAGGCCGCCACCTGCGACCAGTTCATGATCCCGTCGAGATTGAACATGCCCGAGCCGCCCGCGCCGATCGCGAAGATCGCGAACACCAGCACGGTGCCGGAAATCGCGGCGAATTCGGGGCGGTTGAGAAAGCGCGAGAACCACGCCTCGCCGCGCAGCCGTTCGTCGGCGCGCGCGCCGGGCGGCGGGGTTTGCTGGGACTGCGCTGTCAGATGCTTGCCGGCTACACCCATGATGTCTCCTTGATGCCCGGCGCGCGGGGCGGGGCTACCCCGCGGCGCCGGTGAAGAGGCGCGGCCTCGCGCCGCGCGGTGAACGATGCCCTGTGCTGCTTCAGCGGTACTGGCCTGCGTACTTCACGACCTTGTCGAGGTTGTCCTTGGTGATGAAGCCTGGGCCCGAGCGGATGTTCTTCGGGCCGTAGGAGGGCTGCAGCCCGTAGGTGGCCAGGCGCGCCTGGAATTTCGGGTTGGCCTCGAGGATCTGGCGGATCTTCACCGGATCGGTGGTCTTGTCCTTCTTCACGATCGCCAGCACGGCCACCGGGATGTAGCCCTGCAGGTAGGGCTGCTGGTCGATCGCGAACTGGATCGTGCCGGCGCGGATCGCCTTGGCGATATCGTCGGAGAAATCGAAGGTCGCGAAATAGACCTTGCCCGACAGGCCCATCTGCTGCAGCGCCTTGAGCGTGGCGGCGGCCGGCACCGGGCCGAGCGTCAGCACGGCCTGGGTCTTGGGGTGGTTGCGCAGGTAGGCGCTGACCTTCGACTGGATCTCGGTCGGGTCGGTGCCGGCGTCGATGGTGGAGGACTTCATGTCGGCGCCGATCGCGTCGGCGAAGCCGCGGCAGCGCTCGAAGGACACCGGGTTGGTGGCCAGGTGGTTCACGCACAGGAAGGACTTCACGCCGGCGGCCTTGGCCTTCTCGCCGGCCGCCTGGCCCGCCACGTACTCGGGCTGGCCGACGTGCATGATCGCGCCGAGCTGGGCGCTCTGTTCCTCGGTACCGGAATTGATGGTGATCAGCGGGATCTTCTTGGCGGTGACCTTGCCGAGCGAGTTCTTCAGCACGTCGAAGTCGGCGATGGTGGTGATCACGCCGTCATAGTCGCGGGCCGCGGCCTGTTCGATCAGGCGCGACATGTCGGCGATGTCGCCGTTGGGGGGATTGCGGTAGTCGGTCGTGACGTTGAAATCCTCGTCCGCCTGCTTGATCGCGTTCTTGATGGTGTTCCACCAGGAATCGGAATCGGGTGCGTGGCTGATCAGCACGAATCGGGCATCGGCCGCCTGCGCGGGCAGCGCGGCGGCGCCCAGCCCGGCCGCGACGGCCAGCGCCGCGACCACGCCCCGAAGACCCGCCTTGATTCCGTGCGTGCGAAAGCCGGCCTTGCCATTGCAAAGTCTCATGTCTCCACCTGTGTCGGTTCTGTTATGGGTCGAACGTTGCCGTTCACGAGCAAGATTAGGTCAACTCGCAGGCGATTGCAAAGAAAATTTTATTTACGTTTGAAATGGAAAATTTGTTCCATTTCGGTGGGCGACTGCCTATACTCGGCTCACGACATCAGCATCGAGTCCGGCGCCGCGCGCTTGCCGCGCAGGCGGCGCACGGGCCGCACACCATGGACGAGACATCGCAACCCGACATGCCGGTCGAGGCGCTGCTGCAGCGCATCACCGAGGCTTTCGACACGCTGCCGCGGCAGCTCAAGAGCATTGCCTCGTACATCGACGAGAACCGTTCGAGCGTGATGATGGATCGCACCAGCGACATCGCCGAGCGTTGCGGCGTGCATCCCTCGGCGGTGGTGCGCTTCGCGCAGCGGTTCGGCTTCTCGGGCTTCTCCGATCTGCAGGCGGTGTTCCGCGACGCCTACACGGGACAGAACCCGAGCGTGCAGAGCTACCAGCAGCGCATCCGCAGCCTGATCGACGACAAGGGCGCCGCCGGCGCGCTGTCGGTGCCGGCCATGGCGCACCAGTTCATCGACGCCTCGCGCGCCGGGCTCGACGAGCTGGCGGCCGGGCTCGACGACGCGCAGTTCGACGCGGCGGTCTCGATGCTGGAGCGCGCCGAGAACATCTACGTGATCGGCGTGCGCCGCTCGTTCCCGGTGGCCAGCTACATCGTCTATGCGCTGCAGCACACGGCCAAGCGCGTGCACCTGGTGTCGGGGCTGGGCGGCATGTACCGCGAGCAGATCCGCAGCGTGAGGAAGGGGGACGTGGTGGTCGCGATCAGCTTCGCGCCCTACGGCAAGGAGACCCAGTACTGCCTGCGCGCGGCGCGTCACAACCATGCGAGCACGCTCGTGATCACGGACAGCCGGCTCTCGCCGTTGGTCCGCGAGGCGAGCGCGCATCTGCTGGTCAAGGAGGGGAGCGCGTTCGCGTTCCGCTCGCTGACCAGCACCATCTGCCTGTGCCAGGCGCTGTTCATCGCGCTCGCGTACCGGCTCGAATTGAACGTGGAAGAAGTGAAGGACACTGGAGGATACGATGACTGAAGCAGTTCCGACGATCGACGTCGCGGTGTTCGGCGCCGGGCGCATCGGCCGCATTCATGCGGCGAATCTCGCGCGCCAGCCGGGCGTGCGCCTGAAGTACGTGATCGATGTCGACGCGGGCGCCGCCGCGGCGCTGGCCGCCGAGCACGGCGCGCGGGTCGCCGACGTGGAAGGGGCGCTGGGCGATGCGGCGATCGGCGCGAGCGTGATCTGCTCGAGCACCGACACCCATGCCGACCTGATCGAGCGCTCGGCCGCGGCGGGCAAGCACGTGTTCTGCGAGAAGCCGGTCGATCTCGCGCTGGAGCGCGCGCGAGCCTGCGAGCAGGCGGTGGCGAAGGCCGGCGTGGTCTGCATGATCGGTTTCCAGCGCCGCTTCGATCCCACCTTCGAGGCCGTCAAGGCGCGCATCGAGGCGGGCGAGGTGGGCACCCCGGAGATGCTGGTGGTGACCAGCCGCGATCCGGGCGCGCCACCGGTCAGCTATATCCAGCGTTCGGGCGGCATCTTCAAGGACATGCTGATCCACGATTTCGACATCTTCCGCTGGATCCTCGACGACGAGGCCGACACCCTGCATGCCACCGGCAGTTGCCTGACCGACCCGGCCATCGCCGAGGCCGGCGACGTGGATGCGACCGCCGTGACGATCCGCACCAAGGCGGGCCGGCTCTGCCAGATCAACACCTCGCGGCGCGCCGCCTACGGCTACGACCAGCGTTTCGAGCTGCTGGGCAGCGCCGGCATGCTGCAGGCCGGCAACGTGCGGCCCACCGAGGTGACCGCCTACAGTGCCAAGGCCGTGTCCAGCGACCTGCCGGAAGCCTTTTTCCTGGAGCGCTACCGCATCGCCTATGCACGCGAGATCGCGCATTTCTTCGCGGCCGTGACGCGCGGCGAGCCGGTGCGCACCACCATCGCCGACGGCGTGAAGGCGCTGGAGCTGGCCGAGGCCGCCACGCGCTCCTGGCGCGAGGGCCGCGCGGTGCGGCTCGGCGAAGCGGTGGCCTGAGGAGACGGCGATGCCTGAGCAGACTTCCCCGGCCAAGGTCCGGATCGGTATCGCGGGGCTCGGCCGGCTGGGCCGCCGCCACGCGGAGAATCTCGCGCGCCGGGTGGCCGGCGCCGAGCTGGCGGCCGCCTGCAGCCCGCTGGGCGAGGAGCTGGCCTGGGCCCGCGACACGCTCGGCGTACCGCGCCTGTACGAGGACTTCGAGGCGCTGGTGGCCGATCCGGAGCTCGACGCGCTGTGGCTCGTCACGCCCTCGTCGCTGCACGCGCAGCAGATCATCGCCGCGCTGCGTGCCGGCAAGCACGTGTTCTGCGAGAAGCCGCTGTCGCTCGACATCGCCGAATGCGAGCGCGTGATCGCCGAGGCGAATGCGCGCCCGCAGCTGCAGGCGACCATCGGCTTCATGCGCCGCTTCGACCCGAGCTATCGCGAGGCCTTCGAGCGGGTGGCCGAAGGCGGCATCGGCCGGCCCTTCCTGGTGCGCTCGCAGACCACCGACCAGAACGATCCGGACGGCTTCTTCGTGCGTTTCGCACCGAGCTCGGGCGGCATCTTCCTCGACTGCTCGGTGCACGACATCGACGTGGCGCGCTGGCTGCTCGGCAAGCCGCGCGCCACGCGCGTGTTCGCGGCCGGCACCATCGCGCTGCACCCGGGCCTGGCCGAGTGCGGCGACGTCGACAACGGCGTGGCGATCTGCGAGTTCGAGGGCGGCGCGCTGGCGATGTTCTATGCCTCGCGCACCATGGCGCACGGCAACGACTCGCATTCGGAGGTGATCGGCACGGCCGGCGCGCTCAGCATCGGCCGCAACCCGCGCGCCAATCGTGTCGAGATCTATGACGCGAGCGGGATCCGCAATACCTGCACGCCGACCTTCTTCGACCGTTTCGAGGCGGCCTTCCTGGTGGAGGCGCAGGCCTTCGTCGACGCGGTGCGCGGGCTGGGCGAGTCGGGCGGCGCGACGCTGGCCGACGCGCTGGAGGCCACCCGCATCGGCCATGCGATGCGCGAGGCGCTGCACACGGGGCGGGCCGTCGAGCTGTAGGGCGGGCGCCGGGCAGGCAGGTGTGGAGGTGGGCGGGCGGGGCGGCGGCTTGGCAGCTTGCCCGCCGCCGACTCCGCCGTTCATGCCTGCCCACGCGAGCGGGCCGCCTGCGGTAAAATCTCGCCTTCACTCCGCGCCTTGCCGGCGCGTCACTCGAAGGTCGAAAGCCGATGGAAGTTCACAAGGAAGTGGATGCGCGCGGGCTCAACTGCCCGCTGCCGATCCTGCGCGCGAAAAAGGCGCTCGCCGACATGGAGAGCGGCCAGGTTCTCAAGGTCCTCGCGACCGATCCCGGTTCGCAACGCGATTTCGCCGCGTTCGCCAAGCAGACCGGTAACGAAATCGTCGAATCGTCGGTGCACGACAAGATCTTCACCTTCCTGATGCGCCGCCGCTGAACACGCGACATGGGCCGGCTTCGGCCGCTCGTGTCGGCATGCCGCCCGGGCTCCTGGCCCCGGCGGCATTTTTTTCGCCGGCGGCCTTTCGTTTCAATATCGAGCGCCTATACTTAGCCGCATGGCTAACTATTCGGCATCTCACCCGGCTTCCGTTCCCGCCTCGCTGCCGGCTTCGATCAGCGAGCTGTTCCAGGCGCTGGCCGATCCCACGCGCTGCGCGATCGTGCGCGCGCTGGCGGACGGCGCGCAGACGGTTTCGGTGCTGGCCGAGCCCTTCGAGATGGCCTTGCCCTCGTTCATGAAGCACCTCGGGGTGCTGGAGCGCTCGGGGCTGGTGCGCAGCAGCAAGAGCGGCCGCACGCGCCGCTGCGAGCTGGTGCCGGCGCGGCTCGCCCAGGCCGAGCAGTGGCTGGCCGAGCAGCGCGCGATGTTGGAAGCGCGCTCGGACCGGATGGTGGCCTTCGTCGAACGACTTCACCAGGAGGAGCAAGCCCATGTCAAAGCCCGCCGCCGCACCGATTGATTCCCGCGACCTCGTCATCAGCCGGGTGCTGCGCGCGCCGCGCGCGGCCTTGTGGCGAGCCTGGAGCGAACCCGCGCTGCTCGCGCAGTGGTGGTGCCCGACACCCTGGAGCACCGAGGTGGTCGCCTTCGACCTGCGCCCCGGCGGCGCCTTCCATACCACCATGCGCGGCCCCGACGGCGGCGTGAGCGACAATCCCGGCAGCTTCCTCGAGGTGGTGCCGCAGGCGCGCCTGGTGTTCAGCTCGCTGCTGACGGCGGGCTGGCGACCCGCCAAGCCGTGGCTGGGCTTCACGGCCGTGATCGACATGGAAGACGATCCCGCGGGCTGCCGCTACACGGCGCACGTCATGCACCTGGACGAGGCGGCGCGCGAGCAGCACGAGCAGCTCGGTTTCTTCGACGGCTGGAACACGGTGATCAGCCAGCTCGAGGCGTTCGCCACCACGCTGGCCTGAGGCACGGGGTGCCGGAGGCGCGTCGCGCGCCCGGCATGGCCGATCATGGCCGATTCATGGCCGATTCGAGTCTTATACAAAATCCGTACAAGAAAACGACAAGACCACACAGCATGCGAACGGCTTTATCGGCATGCTCCCGATCCGGCCGCCGACGGTTTTCAAAACGCCGGCCGTGCCCGGGCCCGCCGATTTCACCTTTCCTCACCTGGCCGAATTGACGATTGGCGAGCCCGGCTTGACGATTCGTGCTGAAAGAAAATGCATGACGGCCGCCCGGATGTCGCGCCGGGCACGCGATCGCGGCCGGCGCGGCGGGGTGGAAAATCGGCCGAAATGCCTAAAAAGCAGGCAGTCTTCGAGGCATCTTCAAAAAATCGAATCGAATCACCGGGTTTTTATCATCGATTATTTACGATCTGACAATTCTTAAACGACAGTCGCCTGGGTGCTCCTTATACTGCGCTGCAACGGCAGGCGTGCGCATTTTGTCGCGGGGCGGTATCGTATTTCGCCGCGACGCGAATGGGCATCGGCCGCACCAGGGAGAAATCATGTTCTTGAGGCCCGGAACGGTCCGGATACCGTTCGCGTCGCGCGGCAAGGCGCGCGAGCGCGCGCGGGCGATGCAGCGCGTCGAGCTCGACCCGGCGCGCGATCCTCACGCGCGCGCCGCGCTCGAAGCCTATGCGGATGCCTGCGCGGCCGACATGCCGTGGCTGGCCGAATGGCTGCGCGACACGCTCGGCGCGCCGCAGGCGGAGCTCACGCGCTGCGCGCCGACCCTCGCGCGGGTGTTCGACCTGGCGCAGGCCTGGGCCGCCGAGCAGCCCGACTATGCGCGCACCGCATGGGAGCATGTGCGCGGGCAATTGCATGCCGCGCTCGCGCGGCAGGTGCAGGACGAGGCCGGCGACGATGCCGGTCGCGGCGACGGCCGGCAGGACGGCGGCCGCCGCGCGGCGGCGCAAACCGACGCGGAGCCGGAATCCGGTCCGGACGCCGGGCCGAAATCGCGGGACCCGCAGGATGCGGGCTCGCCCTCCGGCGGCGACAAGGCGCTGCGCCTGTCGCCCGGATCGATCTGAAAGACGTTCGCCCGGCCGTTCGACGGTCGGGCGGCGGTCGCGGCGGGTGCCGATGCCAGCCCCGCTCGCGGTCCCTTGGGTAGTAGGCGACCCGATTTTGAGAAAAGCGGCGATCCGGACACAATAGCGTTCGGAGCGCCGCCAGCGCGGCGATGCCTGCCGGTCCGAGGCCACGGGCCGGCACCGGGCACGCGCGATCGGGCGCGGAACGCGGGACGGCTTCCTGCCGTCGCCGCATTGCGGGGTGTTATGAGAATTGCTGTATTGGACGACGACGAGGCGCAGACGGACTTCGTCAGCCAGACGCTGACGGCGGTCGGTCACACGTGTTATGCGTTCAGCGAAGGCAAGGTGCTCAAGAAGCGCCTGCAGCGCGAGACCTTCGACCTGCTGGTGCTCGACTGGAACGTGCCCGACCTGTCGGGCGAAGAGTTGATGAAGTGGGTGCGCGAGAACCAGACCGAACATCGCCTGCCGATCATCTTCATGACCAGCCGCGACGACGAGGCCGGCATCACCGAGATCCTCAACGCGGGCGCCGACGACTACGTGGTCAAGCCGGTATCGGCGCCGATCCTGCGCGCGCGCATCGGCTCGCTGCTGCGCCGCGCCTATCCCGCCAACACCGATTCGGTGATGCGTGAATTCGACAGCTACCGCTTCGACACCAACCTGAAGCAGGCCTTCGTCGGCGACCAGGCGGTCAGTCTCACGCAGAAGGAATTCGATCTCGCGCTGCTGCTGTTCCAGCACGTCGACCAGCCGCTCTCGCGCGCGCACATCCTCGACCTGGTCTGGAAGCAGGCGACCGACATCCCCTCGCGGACCATGGACACGCATATCTCGATGCTGCGCACCAAGCTCGCGCTGCGGCCCGAGAACGGCTACCGGCTCGCGCCGATCTACGGCTACGGCTATCGCCTCGAGCGGCTGCCGCAAGGGGCCGCCGAGTGAGCGCCGCGCCGGGTTACCCGCGCGGCCTGCGCCGCGCGATCGCGGCCGCCTGCCTGGCGCTCGCCGCGGGCGGTTGGGTCGGCACGGGCAGCGCCTGGGCGCAGGCCGCCTCGGCCCCCTCGCTGGCGAGCATGACGCGGCCCTCGTCGGAACGCGTCGCGGGCGGCATCGTCACCTATGTGACGCGCGACGGCGACACGCTCTACGAGATTTCGCGGCAGTACCTGCAGGGCGCCGACGACTGGCGCCTGGTGGCGAAGATGAACGGCGTGCCGGCGCCCAAGCGCCTGCAGCGCGGCATCGAGATCCGCCTGCCGGCCGCGCGCCTGCGCAAGGAGCCGCTCACTGCGCGCGTGGTCGCCAGCCACGGCACGGTCGAGCGCGCCGGGCGCGACGCGGCGTTCGTGGCGCTCACGCCGAATGCCACGCTCGGCGAGGGCGATCGCCTGCGCACCGGCACCGACGGTTTCGTCACGCTGGAGCTGGCCGACGGCACGCACCTGAGCTTGCCGCCGGGCAGCCAGATCGACGTGGCCGCGCTGCGCCGCACCGTGCTGACCGGCACCCTGGAGCGCGTGATCGACCTCAGGCGCGGCTCGGTCGACAGCGACGTGAGCCACATGAAGAAGCCGGACGACCGCTTCCAGATCCGCTCGCCCTCGGTGGTGGCCGGCGTGCGCGGCACCCGCTTTCGCGTCAACTACGATGCCGACGGGCAGGCGCTGACGCGCGTCGAGGTGCTGGACGGCACGGTCGGCGTCGCGCCGGGGCGTAGCCGCGCCGACGCGACCCTGGTGCAGGCCAACTTCGGCAGCGTGACGGGCGCCGACGGGCAGGTGGGCGCGCCGGTGCCGCTGCTGGCCGCGCCGCGCCTGGTCAAGCCGGGCCGCGTGCAGGACGAGGCGCAGGTGAGCTTCGAGGTGGTGCCGCAGGAGGGCGCGCGCAGTTGGCACGTGGAGCTGGCCAGCGACGCGGGCTTCCTCGACCTGATCCGCGAGACGCGAGTCGACACGCCGCGCGCGAGCTTCGATGCGCTGCCCGACGACAGCTATTTCGTGCGCATCGCCGCGATCGACGCGAACGGCCTGGAAGGCCAGCCGCGCACCTACGGCTTCGAGCGCCGCCGCTTCGGCCTGCGCAGCGAGGCCGGGCCGGCCGCGGGCGGTTACGCGTTCCGCTGGATGCCGAGCGGCGCGCAGGGCGAGGCGGCCACGCATTACCGCTTCGTGCTGTCGGCCGCGCGCGACCTGTCGAACCCGATCGTCGACCAGCCGGGCCTGACCGATACGCGGCTGGTGCTCTCGCACCTGCCGCCCGGCGACTACTACTGGCGCGTGATCGCCGAGCAGTTCTCGAACGGCCGGTTCTACGACAAGGCGGGCGCCGTCAACAGCTTCACGCTCGCGCGCTGACGCCCGCCGATGAAGCCTGAATCCGGCTCCCGGCGGCGCCGGCCACTCGGCCGGCGCTTCCTGGTCGAGTGGCTCGCGATCGGCTGCCTGGGCGTGGCGGCGATCTGCGCCGGCGTGTTCTGGCAGGCCACCTCGAGCGTCGATCGCCTGATCTACGACCATCTGCTCGGCGCGCGCCATCTGGCGCTCGATCCCGACATCGTGGTGGTGCAGATCGACAACGCCAGCGTCGATCGGCTGGGCCGCTGGCCCTGGCCGCGCAGCGTCCATGCGCGCCTGCTCGACGAGCTGGCGCGCGCGCGGCCGGCCGCGGTGGTCTACGACGTGCTGTTCATCGAAGCTTCCCCCGACGATGCCGAACTCGGCCAGGCGCTCGCCCGCGTGCCCGCCTGGCTGCCGGTGCTGCTGAGTCCCGAGGCCGCCGACGGCACGCGCGAGGTGAGCCCGCCCGTGCCCGAGCTGGCCGCGCGGCTGGCCGGTACCGGCCATATCAATTTCGAGGTCGATCCGGACGGCATCGTGCGCAGCGTGGCGCTCGCCGAGAGCGACGGCCGGCGCGACTGGCCGCAACTGATGCTGTCGGTGGCGCGCGCGCTGGATGCGTCGGCGGGCGGGGCAGGGCAGGATGCGGCCTCGATGGCATCGTCGATCGCCGCTTCGGCCGCTTCGGCCGCTTCGACTTCGGCCCCCACCGCCTCGACTTCCCCGGCCGCCTCCGCCTCGTCGGCCGCGTCGCGCCTGGTGAAGGCGGCCTTGCCCGCGCCCGGGCGCTACCTGATCCCGTTCAGCCGCTCGACGCTCGACTACCCGGCTTATTCGCTGTCCGACGTGCTGGCCGGCAAGGTGCCCGAGGCGGCGCTGCGCGGCAAGATCGTGGTGGTCGGGGTGACCGCCGCGGGTCTCTACGATCGCTTCGCCACGCCGATCTCGGGCGACTTCGGCACCCTGCCGGGCGTCTACCTGCATGCCAGCGTGCTCGACATGCTGCTGACCGGCCGCGCCATCACGCTGGCCTCGCCGGGCTGGCTGCTGCTCGCCTCGCTGCCGCTGCTGGCCGCGCTGCTGGCCGGCATCCTGCTGCTCTCGCCGCTGCGCGCGCTGCTGCTGGCGGCCTCGCTGACCGTGTTGGCGGTGGTCGGCAGCGCCGCGCTGCTGTTCGGCGGGCGCTGCTGGGGTTCGCCCGCGCCCGCCATCCTCGGCCTGATCGTGGTCTACCTGCTGTGGAACTGGCGGCGGCTGGAGATGACCATGACCTACCTGCGCGGCGAGCTCGAGCGGCTCGCCGCCGAGCCGCACCTGCTGCCCGAGGCGCCGCGCGATCCGGCCCAGCGCGCCGAGTTCGGCGGCGACGTGCTGGAGCGGCAGATGAACCTGATGGCGCAGGCCGCGCGCCGCGTGCAGGACATGAAGCGCTTCGTGTGGGACAGCCTGGACAGCATGCCCGAGCCGATCTTCGTGACCGACGTGCAGGGCACCGTACTGATCGCCAACCACGCGGCCAAGCGCTACTGCGCGCGGGTCGGCGTCAACGCGCCGGAAGGGCGCTCGCTGCAGGGGGCGCTCGGCGCGCTCGAATTCGTCAAGACGGTGGCGCATCCCGAGCGCGAGCCGGAGCTGCGCGCGGCCTGGCCGGCCGCGCTCGATCCGACCCGCGGCGAGGCGCCGGCGCTGCTGGTCAGCGGCCTGGAAGTGCGCGATGCCGACGGCCTCGACCATCTGCTACGCTACGCGCCGTGCACCAATGCCGAGGGCCGCGCGATCGGCTGGATCGCGGGCCTGGTCGACGTCACGGCGCTGCACGCGGCGGAGCGCCAGCGCGAGGAGGCGCTGCACCTGCTGTCGCACGACATGCGCTCGCCGCAGGCCTCGATCCTCGCGCTGGTGCAGATCGAGCGCCAGCGCGGCGATGCCTCGGCGCCGCAGCGCGAATTGTTCGGCCGCATCGAGCGGCACGCGCAGCGCGCGCTGACGCTGGCCGACGAATTCGTCCAGCTCGCGCGCGCCGAATCGCAGACCTACCGGATCGACACGGCCAGCTTCGCCGACCTGCTGATTGACGCCAGCGACGAGGTCTGGCCGCAGGCGCAGGCCAAGCGCATCCGCATCGACACGGCGCTCGACGGCGAGCCCTACTGGATCGGCGCGGATCGCTCGCTGATGGCGCGCGCGCTGGTGAACCTGCTGAACAACGCGGTCAAGTACAGCCCGGCCGATACGCTGATCAGCTGCAGCTTCGCCACCGAGGAGGGGCCGCCGCGCGTGACCTGCACGATCCGCGACCAGGGTTACGGGATCGCGCCCGAGGACCAGGCGCATCTGTTCGAGCGGTTCCGGCGCTTCCATGCCAGCGAGCGTCCCGAGGTGAGCGGCACCGGGCTCGGCATGGTGTTCGTGAAGACCGTGGTGACGCGGCATGGCGGCAGCATCGCGGTGGACAGCGCGGTCGGCGTCGGCACCGCGATCTCGATCACGCTGCCGCGCCTGGACGAGCCCGCGGCCTGAGCGGGACCATATCAATCGCAGGCTCGCGCGTCCGTGCCAGGCGCGCGGGACTGAATTCGCCGGACAACGGCATGCTGGGGAGAGTTCTCATGAAGACGATCGGGACAGGGGCCGCCATCGCCCTCGCGCTGGCGCTGCTGGGCGGTTGCGCGGCGCCGACCACGGGCGTGAGCGTCGCGGGCCGGGCGGCCGGCTTCGGCGCGGATGCCCGGAACTACGCGTTCGCGCGCACCGAGTCGCAGGACGGCAACGGCCAGGACGACGACGCGACGCGGCAATACCGGCGCGTCGAATCGCTGGTGCGCGACGAGCTGGCCCGGCAGGGTTATCACGAGCAGCCGGACGGCGCGCCCTACCGGCTGGCGATCGCCTATGCCACCCAGCCGGGCGCGCTCGCGCTCGGCGCGGGCGCCGCGTCGGGCGCATCCGCCACGTCGGGCGCATCCGCCACGTCGGGCGCATCCGCCACGTCGGGCGCCGCGTCGCCGGGCGTGCGCGTGGACGGCTCCGCGCCGCTCGCCTTGCCGTTCGCGGGGCCGGTCTACCGGCACCTGCTGACGCTGCGTTTCGTCGACTCGCGCAACGGCGAGACGGCCTACCAGGTCACGGCATCCTCGCGCGACCGGCAGGCCGATCCGCTCGCGGCGATGCCGAACCTGGTGCGCAGCGCGCTGGCGAAGCTGCCTTACCAGGGCGGCACCGGCTGGCTGGTGCGGACCCGGCCGGATGCGGCGGGCGGCATGCCGGGGGTGGTATCGGTGAAACCCGCCGAGCCGAAGTAGCCAGCGAACCCGGCCAACGCGCCGGCACAGCAAAAAGCGCCGCACGAAGCGGCGCTTTTTTGATTCCCGCCGGTGGAGCGGGCAGGGCGCGAGCCCCGATTGATTACACCGACTGCGAGGTGCCGCGTTCGCGCAGATACTGCTCGAACTCGTCGCGCACTTCCGGGTGGCGCAGGGCGAACTCGACGGTCGCCTTCAGGTAGCCGAGCTTGCTGCCGCAGTCGAAGCGCGTGCCTTCGTACTTGTAGGCCAGCACCTGTTCGTCGGCCAGCAGGGCCTGGATCGCGTCGGTCAGCTGGATCTCGCCGCCGGCGCCGGGCTTGATCGCGCGCAGGTGCTCGAAGATGCGCGGCTTCAGGATGTAGCGGCCGACCACGCCGAGGTTCGAGGGCGCATCCTCGGGCGCCGGCTTCTCGACGATGCCCGAGAGCTTGACGATCGACTCTTCCCACTCCTTGCCGTCGACGATCCCGTAGGACTTGGTGTCCGAGGCAGGGATCTCTTCCACGCCGATGATCGAGCTGTGGTAGTGGTCGAAGGTATCGACCATCTGCTTCATGACGGGCGGCTGCCCGTCGAGCAGGTCGTCGGCGAGGATCACGGCGAAGGGATTGTCGCCGACCAGCTTCTCGGCGCAGAGCACGGCGTGGCCGAGGCCGAGCGCCTCGGGCTGGCGCACGTAGAAGCAGTCGACATTGGAGGGCTTGATGCTGCGCACCAGCTCGAGCAGCTTCTCCTTGCCGCGTGCCTCGAGTTCGGCCTCGACTTCGTAGGACTTGTCGAAGTGATCCTCGATGGCGCGCTTGCTGCGCCCGGTGACGAAGATCATCTCGGTGATGCCGGCCGCGATCGCTTCCTCGACGGCATACTGGATCAAGGGCTTGTCGACGACGGGCAGCATTTCCTTCGGGCTTGCCTTCGTCGCCGGCAGGAAGCGGGTGCCGAGACCGGCAACCGGAAATACCGCCTTAGTGACTTTCAGCATGTGATCGACCTTTCATCCTTGGATTGATTCGTTCGTGCCGCCCATGGTGATTGGGCTGGCACGGTCCGTGCAAGCTAGCTTACCCTTTGTTACGCCGGCCATTGCGCCTGCAAATGGCCGGAAAACGTCCTCTTATGCCGGCAAACGGGCCAGTTGCGCGGCCAGTTTGTCGAGCGTGCCGCGGAATTCGGCGATCCGCTTCTGCTCCTGTTCGACCACCGCCGGCGGGGCCTTGGCCACGAAGGCCTCGTTGCCGAGCTTGGCCTCGCACTTGCGGATCTCGTTCTCGAGCCGCGCGACTTCCTTCGACAGGCGCTCGCGTTCGGCCTTCACGTCGATCTCGACCTTCAGCACCAGCTTGTTGGCGCCGACGATGGCGATCGGCGCGCCCTGCGCCTCGCTGTCGAGCGCGGCCTCGTCGGCCACGATGGTCACTTCCGACAGGCGCGCCAGCGCCTTCAGGTAGGGCGCGAAGCTGCTGAGGCGCTCCAGTTCGCCGGTGGCCAGCAGCGGCACGCGGGTGGCCGGCGACAGGTTCATCTCGCCGCGCAGGTTGCGGCAGGCGTCGACCACCGCCTTCAGCTCGAGCGCCCATTGCTCGGATGGCTCGTCGAGCTTGGACAGGTCCGCCACCGGGTAGGCCTGCACCATCAGCGAGGCCTCGCCCTCGGCCGCGCCGGCCGGGTAGCGGCCCGCCAGCGGGGCGACCTTCTGCCAGAGCGCCTCGGTGATGAACGGGATCACCGGATGCGCCAGGCGCAGCACCGTCTCCAGCACGCGCAGCAGGGTGCGCCGCGTGGCGCGCTGCTGCTCGGGCGTGCCGTTCTGGATCTGCACCTTGGCCAGCTCGACGTACCAGTCGCAATACTCGTCCCAGACGAACTTGTAGATGCTGTTGGCGATGTTGTCGAAGCGGTAGTCGTCGAAGCCCTTGGCGATGTCGGCTTCCACGCGCTGCAGCAGCGAGACGATCCAGCGGTCGGCCGCCGAGAAGTCCAGGTAGCCGCCGGGGCCGCAGTCGCCGGCGCCGCAAAGCTCCGGCTTGGCGGTGCCGCAATCGTGGCCCTCGCAGTTCATCAGCACGAAGCGCGTGGCGTTCCAGAGCTTGTTGCAGAAGTTGCGGTAGCCCTCGCAGCGCGCCAGGTCGAAGTTGACGTTGCGCCCGAGCGTGGCCATCGAGGCCATCGTGAAGCGCAGCGCGTCGGTGCCGAAGGCGGGGATGCCGTCGGCGAATTCCTTGCGCGTCTTCTTCTCGATCGAGGCCGCCTGCTTCGGGTTCATCAGGCCCGTGGTGCGCTTGGCGACCAGCTCCTCCAGGCCGATACCGTCGATGATGTCGATCGGGTCGAGCGTGTTGCCCTTGCTCTTCGACATCTTCTGGCCTTCCGCGTCACGCACCAGCCCATGCATGTAGACGGTGTGGAACGGCACCTTGCCGGTGAAATGCGTCGTCATCATGACCATCCGGGCGACCCAGAAGAAAATGATGTCGAAGCCGCTGACCAGCACCGAGGAGGGCAGGAAGTGCTTCAGCTCGGGCGTCTCGCTGGGCCAGCCCAGCGAGGAGAACGGCACCAGGGCCGAGGAGAACCAGGTGTCGAGCACGTCCTCGTCGCGCTTGAGCGCGCCGGCGTAGCCGGCCGCGTCGGCCTTGGCGCGCGCGCCGGCCTCGTCGCGGGCGACGAAGATCTCGCCGTTCTCGCCGTACCAGGCCGGGATCTGGTGGCCCCACCAGAGCTGGCGCGAGATGCACCAGTCCTGGATGTTTTCCAGCCACTGGTAATAGGTGGTGGTCCAGTTCTCCGGCACGAACTTGATCTGGCCGTCGCGCACCACCTCGAGCGACACCTCGGTGATCGACTTGCCCGGGTGGAAGCTTCCTTCCGGCGCCGGCTTGGTCATCGCCACGAACCACTGGTCGGTCAGCATCGGCTCGATCACCACGCCGGTGCGGTCGCCGCGCGGCACCATCAGCTTGTGCGGCTTGACCGAGTCGAGCGCGCCGGCCGCCTCCAGGTCGGCCACCACGCGCTTGCGCGCCTCGAAGCGGTCCAGGCCGCGATAGGCCTCGGGCGCGTTGTCGTTGATCTTCGCGTCGAGCGTGAGGATCTCGATCTGCGGCAACTGGTGGCGCTGGCCGACCTGGTAGTCGTTGAGGTCGTGCGCGGGCGTGACCTTGACCACGCCAGTGCCGAACTCGCGATCGACGTAGTCGTCGGCGATGATCGGGATCTCGCGGTTCGACAGCGGCAGGCGCACCGACTGGCCGATCAGGTGGCGGTAGCGCTCGTCTTCCGGGTGCACCATCACGGCGACGTCGCCGAGCATGGTTTCCGGGCGCGTGGTGGCCACCGTCAGGTGGCCCTCGCCCGACACCAGCGGGTAGTTGATGTGCCAGAGGCTGCCGTCTTCCTCCTCGCTCACCACCTCCAGGTCGGAGACGGCCGTCATCAGCACCGGGTCCCAGTTGACCAGGCGCTTGCCGCGATAGATCAGGCCCTGCTCGTAGAGCTGCACGAACACCTCGCGCACCACGCTCGAGAGCTTGTCGTCCATCGTGAAGTATTCGCGGCTCCAGTCGGTGGAGGCGCCGAGCCGGCGCACCTGGCCGGTGATCGTCGAGCCCGATTTCTCCTTCCACTCCCAGACGCGCTCGACGAACTTGTCGCGGCCCAGGTCGTGGCGCGAGATCTTCTGCGCGTCGAGCTGGCGCTCCACCACGATCTGCGTGGCGATGCCGGCGTGGTCGGTGCCGGGCACCCACAGCGTGTTGTCGCCGCGCATGCGGTGGTAGCGCGTCAGGCCGTCCATGATGGTCTGGTTGAACGCGTGCCCCATGTGCAGCGTGCCGGTGACGTTCGGCGGCGGGAGCTGGATCGCGAAATCCGGCTTGGCCGGATCGATCTTCGGGGCGGCGTAGCCGCGCTTTTCCCACTCGGGCCCCCAATGGGATTCGATGGTCTGGGGCTCGAAACTCTTCGCCAGCGTGCTGTCGCTCATGGTCGGAATTGCCTGAAAGAATGCGTGATTGATGCGGAAACCGGCAATTATAAATGGATGCGCATCCCGCCGGGGCAGGCACGGCGCCGGGCGGGGGGCGCGCGGCGGCGGCGGGGCGGGTCGAGGGGGCGGCTTGCAGGGTCGATTGCGAGGTCGCGCCGGGCCCGGGTCGTGCCTGGATGGTGCCTGGCTCGTGCCTGCCTCATGCCCGGATCGGGTGCGGCCCGGCGGCCCGCGAGCCGCTCGCGGCGGCCGCCCGATCGTGCCGGCGCGACCGTTCTATAATGGCGGTCCTGGCGCTTCACCTCCCTTCTTCCGTCCCGCTCGATACCCGCTTCTTCATGCCCGATCTGCTCGCCAACCTGAACCCCGAACAATACGCTGCCGTCACGCTGCCGAACGAGCCGGCGCTGATCCTCGCCGGTGCGGGCAGCGGCAAGACGCGCGTGCTGATCACGCGGATCGCCTGGCTGATCCAGCAGGGTTTCGCCTCGCCGCCCACCGTGCTGGCCGTGACCTTCACCAACAAGGCCGCGCGCGAGATGCTCTCGCGCCTGTCGGCGATGATGCCGATCGACACGCGCGGCATGTGGATCGGCACCTTCCACGGCCTCTGCAACCGCATGCTGCGCGCGCACTATCGCGACGCCGGCCTGCCGCAGACCTTCCAGATCCTCGACACGGCCGACCAGCTCTCGGCGATCAAGCGCCTGATGAAGGCCTCGAACATCGACGACGAGAAGTACCCGCCGAAGAACGTCCAGTACTTCATCAACAATGCCAAGGAGCAAGGCCTGCGCCCGGACAAGGTGGACGCCACCGACAACTTCAACCGGATGTTCGTCGAGCTCTACCAGGCCTACGACCAGCAATGCCAGCGCGAGGGCGTGGTCGACTTCCCCGAGCTGCTGCTGCGCTGCTACGAGCTGCTGAGCCTGAACGCGCCGCTGCGCGCGCATTACCAGGCACGCTTCCGGCACATCCTGGTCGACGAGTTCCAGGATACGAACAAGCTGCAGTACGCCTGGCTCAAGCTGCTGGCGGGCGGCCAGAACGCGATCTTCGCGGTGGGCGACGACGACCAGTCGATCTACGCCTTCCGCGGCGCGAACGTCGGCAACATGCGCGACTTCGAGGACGAGTTCCGGGTGCGCAACCTGATCAAGCTGGAGCAGAACTACCGCTCGCACGGCAACATCCTCGACGCGGCCAACCACCTGATCTCGCACAATTCGCATCGGCTCGGCAAGAACCTGCGCACCGACGCGGGGCATGGCGAGCCGGTGCGCGTCTACGAGGCGGCCACCGATTCGCAGGAAGCGGGCTGGATCGTCGAGGAGATCCGCTCGCTGATCAACGGCGGCATGGCGCGCAGCGAGGTGGCGGTGCTCTATCGCAGCAACGCGCAGTCGCGCGCGATCGAGCACACCCTGATGACGGCGGGGATTGCCTATCGCGTCTATGGCGGCCTGCGCTTCTTCGAGCGCCAGGAAATCAAGCACGCGCTGGCCTACCTGCGCCTGATCGACAATCCGAGCGACGACACCGCCTTCGCGCGAGTGGTCAACTTCCCCACGCGCGGGATCGGCGCGCGCTCGATCGAGCAACTGGCCGACGCGGCGCGCCTCTACAACTGCGCGATGGCGGCGGCGATTCCCTACGTGACGGGCAAGGCCGGCACCAGCCTGGGCACCTTCGCCAACCTGATCGCGAAGATGCGCGCCGAGACCGCGCAGATGAGCCTGCCGGAAACCGTCGAATACGTGGTGCGCGCCAGCGGCCTGGCCGATTTCTACCAGGGCGAGCGCGAAGGGCAGGACCGCCTGGAGAACCTGCAGGAACTGGTCAACGCGGCCACCGCCTTCGTCAGCGAGGAAGGCTACGGGCTCGATACGCCGGCGCGCTCGATCCCGCTGCGCCCCGGCGCGATCGCGGCGCCCGAGATCACGCTGGACGGCGGCGCCGACGAGGTGCTGGCGCCGGCCGAGCTGGGCGACCCGGCCCAGAACCCCGACACCATGACGCCGCTGGCGGGCTTCCTCTCGCATGCTTCGCTGGAGGCCGGCGACAACCAGGCCCAGGCCGGCCAGGATGCCGTGCAGCTGATGACGGTGCACGCCGCCAAGGGGCTCGAATTCGCGGCGGTGTTCATCACCGGGCTGGAAGAGGGCCTGTTCCCGCACGAGAACAGCGCGCTCGAATCGGACGGCCTGGAGGAGGAGCGCCGGCTGATGTACGTGGCGATCACGCGCGCCAAGGAGCGGCTCTACCTGTCCTTCGCGCAGAGCCGGATGCTGCATGGCCAGACGCGCTACAACATCCGCTCGCGCTTCTTCGACGAGCTGCCGCAGCAGGTGCTGAAGTGGCTGACGCCGCAGGTCGAGGCCGGCAGCCGCTGGGGCGGCCGTGCCGACAACGCCGGCTGGGGCCGCAACTGGTTCTCGCGACCCGGCGGCGGCAATGGCGGCGGCTCGCGCGAGAGCGTGGTCGACGCGGCCGTGTCGGCACCGCTGCCGGCCTTCGCCAACGCGCAGCGCGCGAGCGGCAGCGGCTTCAAGGTCGGCCAGCCGGTGTTTCATACCAAGTTCGGCGAGGGCACGGTGACGGCCCTCGAAGGCGAAGGCGCGGACGCGAAGGCCCAGGTCCGTTTCAAGCGGCACGGCGAGAAATGGCTGGCGCTGGCGGTGGCAAAACTCCAGGCGGTGGAATGATCATGCAATTCGATAGAAAAAGGCCGCTCGGCATCCTCGCCGCGCTGCCCCAGGAACTCGGCGACCTGCTCGCCGCGATGCAGGCCGAGGGCGCCGTCGAGACGGTCACGCTCGGCCAGCGCGAGTACCACCTCGGCACCGCCCACGGCGTGCCCTGCGTGGTCACGCTGGCGCGGGTGGGCAAGGTGGCGGCGGCCACCACCACCACCGCGCTGATCCACCGCTTCAACGTGCGGGCGGTGGTGTTCGCTGGCGTGGCCGGCGGCGTGGCGCGCGAGATCGCGGTGGGCGACATCGTGGTGGCGCGCGCGCTGATGCAGCACGATCTCGATGCCTCGCCGATCTTCCCGCGCCACGAGGTGCCGCTGCTCGGCATCACGTGCTTCGCGGCCGACGCGGCCTTGTCGGCCGCGCTGCAGGCGGCTTGCGAGGCCTTCGTGGCCGAGCAGGGCGAGGCGCTCAAGGAACGCTTCCGGCTGCGCGGGGCGCGCGTGCACGCGGGGCTGATCATCAGCGGCGACCGTTTCGTGTCGAGCGAGCCGGAAGTGGTCGCCCTGCGCGAGATGCTGCCCGACGCGCTGGCCGTCGAGATGGAGGGCGCGGCGCTGGCCCAGGTCTGCTACGAATACGGCGTGCCCTGCGCGGTGGTGCGCACCGTGTCGGACACGGCCGACGATCACGCCACCGCCTCGTTCACCAACTTCCTGACCGAGATCGCCAGCAGCTATTCCTCGGGGATCCTGCAGCGCTTCCTGCTGGCGCTGGCCGGCGCGGCGGACGGCGTGCCGGCCTGAGCGACGCGTTGGCCGACGGCATGAAAAAACGCCCGGATCGTCACGATCCGGGCGTTTTGTCTTGGGCGAGGCATCGCTCGCCGCGGGCTCAGGCGGCGGCGCGCTGCTTGGCTGCCTTCTTGCCCTCGACGTCGGGCAGGAACACCGTCAGCACGCCGATCAGCGGCAGGAAGGCGCAGATCTGGTAGACGAAGGCCACGCTGGTGGCATCGGCGATATCGCCGAGCACGGCCGCGCCCACGCCGCCCATGCCGAAGGCGAGGCCGAAGAACAGGCCCGCCACCATCCCCACCTTGCCGGGGATCAGCTCCTGGGCATAGACGATGATCGCCGAGAAGGCCGAGGCCAGCACCACGCCGATGATCACGCTCAGCACGCTGGTCCAGAACAGGTTCACGTGCGGCAGGGCCAGCGTGAAGGGCGCCACGCCGAGGATCGACACCCAGATCACCCACTTGCGGCCGATGCGGTCGCCGATCGGCCCGCCGATCACGGTGCCGGCCGCCACCGCGGCGAGGAAGATGAACAGGTGCAGCTGCGCGGCCTGCACGCCGAGGTGGAACTTGTCGATCAGGTAGAAGGTGAAGTAGCTGGTGATGCTGGCCAGGTAGAAGTACTTCGAGAACACCAGCAGCATCAGCACGCCGAGCGCGAGCCAGACCTGGCGGCGGCTCAGCGTGGCATGGCGCTCGCCGGCCGACTTCTTCTTCGGCGCGGGCTGGCGCTGGTACCAGCGGCCGATCTGGGCCAGCACCACGATCGCCACCAGCGCGGCCACCGACACCCAGGCGATGCTGTGCTGGCCATGGGGGATGATCACCAGCGCGGCCAGCAGCGGCCCGAGCGAGGAACCGGCGTTGCCGCCCACCTGGAACAGCGACTGCGCCAGGCCGTGGCGGCCGCCCGAGGCCATGCGCGCCACCCGCGAGGATTCCGGGTGGAACACCGAGGAGCCGCAGCCGACCAGCGCGGCGGCCACCAGCAGCACGCCGAAGCTGGGCGCGGCCGACATCAGCAGCAGCCCCGACAGCGTGAAGCCCATCCCGACCGGCAGCGAGAACGGCAGCGGCCGCTTGTCGGTATAGAGGCCGATCAGCGGCTGCAGCAGCGAGGCGGTGATCTGGTAGGTCAGCGTGATCAGGCCGATCTGCGCGAAGGACAGCGCGAAATTGGCCTTCAGCATCGGATAGATGGCGAGGATCAACGACTGGATCATGTCGTTGAGCAGGTGCGAGAAGCTGATCGCGCCGAGCACCGGGTAGTTGGTGCGGGCCGGCGCCGTCGCGGGGGCGGCCGCGGCGGATATCGTCTGGCGGTTGTCGAGGCTGGTTTGCATGATGAGCGGCGTTGGGGCGGTGCTGGGACCGCGGCGTCATTGGAATTCGGGATAAGCTCACCGGAGTGTAAAGTGGCTCACTCGAATTGTCAGGCCAACTTTTGTCGTGATTCGGTCATGGCCGGGTCATGAAGGGCCAGGTTTCGGTCGAGACCGATCGAGGCTTCGGACCAGTCGCGAGTTTCCTGACGATTGGCCTACAGGGCACGATCGTCGCGTGCGCACAACTGGGTGCGATCCCGACTCAAGAAAAAAATCATTGCTGCCGACAAGCCCTTATCCGTGACCACACGCGCGGAGTGGGCCGTGCCGCAGATCCGCGGCGGGCGGCCGTACGGTGAGTGCCGGAGCCGACGTTTCCGGCAGCAAGAAAAGTACGGGGGAATCGATGATGGGAATTTCGCTGCGGGCCAGGCCGGCAACCGAAGGCATGGCGGCGGCCGCCGCGCTGCCGGGCGCCTCGGGCGGCGCCGGACGCGCCACGCGCCGCGCCGGCGGCAAGCCGTCGCGAGCATGGTCGGTGCGCGCGACGCTGTATGGCGCCTTCGCCGTGCTGTTGATCGGCACGCTCGCGATCGGCCTGTTCTCGCTCTGGCAGATCAACCGGCTCGACGAGTCGATCCGCTCGGTCTACGAGCAGGGCCACGTGGCCAGCCACGCGGCCGAATCGGTGCGCGGCCACGTGCTGCGCGCGAGCCGCGCGCAGAAGATGCTGCTGACGGCGACCACCGCCAAGGAGCGCGACGACCTCGGCAGCGACATCGAGGGCGACCTCAACGGCATCACCAGCGACCTGAAGACGCTCGGCAGCTACACCGATGCCGGCGATCGCGCCACGCTCGACACCTTCACCAAGTCGGTCACCGGCTGGAGCGCGCACCTGCGCGACTTCGTGGCGCTGATCAAGCAGCAGCCGCTGGACCTCTCGCAGATGAACTGGCAGGTCGGCACCCAGGACGTCGGGCTGCTGGTGGAAACCGGCAAGCTCGAGAAGCAGGTCGACGCGCTGGTGGCCTCGCGCGGCGAGGCGGCCAGGCAGACGCGCGATGCCTCGACGGCGCGCTTCCACGCCTCGCTGGCGATGATCGCCGTGATGACGGCCGCGCTGATCGTGCTGGCGATCCTGATCGCCTCCTGGGTGGTGCGCCGGCTCGGCGCGCAGCTCGGCGGCGAGCCTGCCACCGCGAAGACGATCGCCGCCGGCATCGCCAGCGGCGACCTGACCCAGCCGGTCAGGCTGGCCAGGCGCGACCGCGGCAGCGTGCTGTACGCGCTCGACGAGATGCAGCGCCAGCTCGCCGGCACGGTGCGCGAGATCGCGGCCAGCGCCGAGGCGATCGCCTCGGCCTCGGGCGAGATCTCGACCGGCAACCTCGACCTGTCGCAGCGCACCGAGCAGCAGGCGGTGGCGCTGGAGCGCACCTCGTCGAGCATGTCGCAACTGACCTCGACGGTCCACCAGAACGCCGAGAACGCGCGGCAGGCCAGCGCGCTGGCGCAGAACGCCTCGGACGTGGCCGAGCAGGGCGGCGAGGTGGTGGGCCGCGTGGTGGCGACCATGAACCAGATCGACGAGAGCGCCAAGAGCATCCGCGACATCATCGGCACGATCGAGGGCATCGCCTTCCAGACCAATATCCTGGCGCTCAACGCGGCGGTCGAGGCGGCCCGCGCGGGCGAGAACGGGCGCGGCTTCTCGGTGGTGGCCAGCGAGGTGCGCACCCTGGCGCAGCGCTCGGCCACCGCGGCCAAGGAGATCCGCCAGCTGATCGGCGCCTCGGTCGAGCGCGTCGCCAACGGCGCGCAGCTCGCCAGCGACGCGGGACGCACCATGGAGGAGGTGGTGCGCGCGGTGCGTCGCGTGACCGACATCATCGGCGAGATCTCGGCGGCCTCCACCGAGCAGAGCGCCGGCATCGACGAGATCGGCCGCGCGGTCGAGCAGATGGACGACGGCACGCAGCAGAACGCGGCCCTGGTCGAGCAGGCCGCGGCCGCCGCGCGCTCGCTCGACGAGCAGGCCCAGGCGCTCAAGGCGCTGGTCGGGCACTTCCGGGTGAGCGCGCAGGCTTGAGCGTGAGGGCGGCGCCGCGCGCGTCGTCTCCGCCATGAAGATCGGCCCGCGATGCAGGACGCATCGCGGGCCGATTTCGTTTGGGGGCGCTGGCCGCTCGCCGTTCAGGCGGCCGACGCGATCAGGACTTGGCGGGGGCCGGTGTCGGCGTTGCCGCCTTGCGCTCCTTGCCCTCGTCGACGATCACCGTGCAGGTGGTGCCGGCCGACAGCACCAGGCCCTCGGGCACCTCGTCGATATGGATGCGCACCGGCACGCGCTGGGCCAGCCGCACCCAGTTGAAGGTCGGGTTGACGTCGGCCACCAGGTCGCGGCTCTGCGGGTTGTCGCGGTCGTAGATGCCGCGCGAGATGCTGTCGACATGGCCCTTCAGCACGCCGCCGCTCATCAGCCGCATCTCGGCCGGCGCGCCCAGCTTCACGCGCGGCAGCTTGGTTTCCTCGAAGTAGCCGTAGACCCAGAACGAATGGCTGTCGATGATCGCCAGCTTGGCGTTGCCGGCGGTGGCGTAGTCGCCGCGGAACACGTTCAGGTTGGTGATGTAGCCGTCCACCGGCGCGACCACCCGGGTGCGCGCCAGGTTCAACTGGGCGGCGTCCAGCGCGGCCAGCGCCTGCTGGTACTGGGCGGCGGCGCCCGAGGCGGTCTGCGAGGCGTTCTCGCGGTTCTCGCGCGAGACCACGGCGGCGTCCAGGTCGGCGCGGCGCGCGGCATCGGCGCGGCGCATCGCCAGCTCGGCGGCGCGCGCGGCCACCGCGGCCTTGGCCTGCTCGACCGCGATCGCGTAGTGGGAAGGATCGATCTGCATGATCAGGTCGCCCTTGTGGACGAACTGGTTGTCGCGCACCGGCAGCTCGACCACCGCGCCCGACACGTCGGGCGCGACGTTGACGATCTCGGCGCGCACCCGGCCGTCGCGGGTCCAGGGCTCGTCCATGTAGTGGACCCACAGCCGGTGGCCGATCAGGATCGCGATCACGAGGATGACGGCCGTCGCGACGAAGCCGAAGAGTTTTCTGAGGAGCATGGTTCGATTCATTTCAACGATAGACGGCAAGGCCCAGGCCGCCGCAGATGCACACCAGCAGGCTGGCGCGGAACAGCGAGGGATGCCAGACGAGGCGGTACAGGCCGGTGGCGGCCAGCAGCCGGTCGACCATCCAGGTGAGCAGGGCGCCGAGCACGAACATCAGCACGACGGTCGGCATGTAGGCGTCGAAGACGGCGATTTCACGCGGCATCATGATGGGTTTCCCGGGGTGGGGCGCGCCGTGCCGCCGTCGAGCGACGCCAGCGGCGATTCGCGATCGAGCAGCGCGGTGCGCACGAAATGCAGGTGACTGAGGATGCGTTGCAACTGGTGGCGTTCCTCGGCGGGCGGCGCGAAGGTCTCCAGCGCCTGCCGGGTCGCGGCGATCGCGTCGATGGTGGCGGCCAGCGCGGCATCGAAGCGGGCCGGGCGGGGACGCGCGAACAGCGCGGTGACGCTGCGCCGCATCGCGCGGATCGCCTGGCGCCAGGGCATCGAGGCGGCGTAGCGCGGGTCCCTCGGCAGCGCCGCCAGCTCGTGGCGCAGGTCGATGATCGCGTTGCCGACCTCCAGCACCGCGAACATCCAGCGCAGCGCGTCGCGCTGCACGCCGGGCTGGTCGGCCGACAGCGTGTGGGCCTGGAACATCAGGTCGCGCGCGCCGCTCTCGAAGCGCGTGCGCAGCCCGCCCAGGCGGTCCTGGCAGGCCATCACCACCTGCCGGCGCAGGTCGGCGAACAGGCGGCGCTTGAGCCAGGGCGAGCTGGGCGGCACCAGCACCGCGAAGGCGACCGCCGAGACCAGCATCGACAGCACGATCGCCAGGCCGTTGTTGAGGAAGTCGGTCGGGTCGTAGTGCGTGACGTTGTCGGGGCCGGCCAGGAAGCTGAAGAAGATCAGGTAGCCCATGCCGTGCGCGCCCGTCTTCGGCCGCAGCGTCAGCCAGATGCCGATCGACAGCAGCGGGGCCAGCGCCACGCACAGCATCGGGAAGCCGTCGATGCGCGGGTAGACGAAGAACATCAGCAGGATGCCCATCACCACCCCCAGCGAGGCGCCCATGCCCATCTGCATGGCGGTCGCGCTCGGCCGCGGCGAGGCCGAGGCCAGCGCGCACACGGCCGCCGCGTTGAGCACCAGCATCACGCCGCTGGGCCAGGCGCTGTGGATCCAGAACCAGCCCAGCAGCAGCATCACCACGGCGGTGCGCAGGCCGGCGATCAGCGAGGCGGTCAGGTTGGTCTTCGGCTCGAACTGCTCGATCCAGCGCTCGCGCTCGTGCGTCTCGCTGGCCAGCGACCCGTAGGTGGCGGCGTAGGCGTGCACGTCGCTGATGAAGCGGTAGAGCAGCTCGGCGGCGGTGTCGAAGTCGAGCAGCGGGAAATCGGGGCGCGTCTCCAGCTCGGCGCGGGTGGCGCGGATCCGGCGCGGCAGCGCGTCGCGATAGGCCAGCAGCGGCTCGGCGATGCGCGCCGCGTCGGCCGCGGTGCGCACCGGCTGGCCCTCGGGCTCGAGCAGCGGAGCGATCTCGCGGTAGTAGGGCTCCAGCGCCGCGATCACCGCCGTGTCGTGCGCCGCGCGCAGCCGGTTCATCAGTTGGTGCAGCGCGTGGAAGCGGCTCGAGGCGGTCATGAACTCGCTGTTCAGGCGCGCCAGGCGCCCGTTGCGCATGCGCGACTCGTGGTTCTCGAACACCGCCATGCTGCGCGCCGATTCGAAGCCGATCACGTCGGCCACGAAGCGCGTGTGCACACTCTCGATATGGGCGCGGTCGAGCTTGCCCGACAGCGCCGAGGCCACGTAGTCGACGAAGGACGAGAAGCGCCGGCGCACCGTGGTGCGCATCTGCTCGCCGGTGTAGCGCGGGAACAGCAGGGCGCTGACCAGGCCCGCCGAGACGATGCCGACGCAGATCTCGGCCACCCGCGTGAGCGCCGACATGAAGGCGCCGTCGGGCTGCTGCGAGGCGGGCAGGCCGATCAGCGCGGCGGTGTAGCCGGCCAGCAGGAAGCCGTAGCTGCGGAAGTTGCGATTGCGCGCGGCGCCGGCGTTGCAGATCGCCACCCACAGCGCGACCGCGATCAGGAACAGCCAGGGCTGCTGCGGGAACAGGCCGACGAAGGTCAGGGTGGCGGCCAGGCCGACGAAGGTGCCGGTCAGGCGGTAGAAGCTCTTGGCCAGCACCGCGCCGCTTTGCGGCTGCATCACGATGAACACGGTGGTCATCGCGGTCTTCGGCGCGGGCAGGTCGAGCACCATCGACACGCCGATCGCCAGGAAGGCCGCCGTCAGTGCCTTGAACAGGTAGAGCCAGGCATTGCCGTCGGTGCGCGCCCAGTCGGCGCAGGTCGCGGCGAGCGCGGCGAACGGCGAGCGGGCCGGCGGCGGCGCCGAAGCGGGAGTGGACGAGGGGGCGGACATCGCGGCTTTCCTCACTCGGCGGCCGGCATGGCGGCGCGGTCGGTGTCGGCCAGGGCGG
>NZ_VWWC01000081.1:0-31660 GCF_011753175.1 Burkholderia sp. Cy-637
GGGCGACAACGTGTCGATCACGGTGAAGCTGATCGCTCCGATCGCGATGGAAGAAGGCCTGCGCTTCGCGATCCGCGAAGGTGGCCGTACCGTCGGCGCCGGCGTCGTCGCCAAGATCCTCGACTAAACTCGAGTATCGCTGCCGGGCCGCAGCTGGTGTATCATCTGCGGTTCAGCGCCCGGGAGCGGGCGCCTGGTCTCCCCAGGCGCCCGCTCCTACGTTCTTTTACTGATCCGGCGATGCAACATCGCCTCGCTCTTTTCAAGGAATCGTCATGCAAAAGCAAAAAATCCGCATTCGCCTGAAGGCTTTCGACTATCGTCTGATCGACCAGTCGGCTGCCGAGATCGTCGACACGGCGAAGCGGACGGGTGCAATCGTCCGTGGCCCGGTGCCGCTGCCGACCCGCATCCAGCGCTTCGACATCCTGCGTTCGCCGCACGTCAACAAGACCTCGCGTGACCAGCTCGAAATCCGCACCCACCAGCGCCTGATGGACATCGTCGATCCGACCGACAAGACGGTCGACGCGCTGATGAAGCTCGACCTGCCGGCTGGCGTGGACGTCGAAATCAAGCTGCAGTAAGGCTCGCGGCGGATCCGGCCCCGGCTGGAAACGCTAAGTCTTTGATTGCTTGCGGAAAACGTAAAGCCTCGCTATAATGCAAGGCTTTTCGCGTATTTGCGTAAAAACCGACGCGCCTGCTCTTGCGGCAAGCGCGCCGTTTTGTAAATTAGCCCCGACCAATCGCAGTCGGGAATGGAGAAAACGATGAGCCTTGGACTCGTAGGTCGCAAGGTTGGCATGACCCGTATTTTCACGGCTGAAGGGGATTCGATTCCCGTCACCGTGCTGGACGTGTCGGACAACCGCGTGACGCAGATCAAGACTGTTGAAACCGACGGCTACACGGCCGTGCAGGTTGCATTTGGCTCCCGTCGCGCATCGCGCGTGACGAAGCCGTTGGCAGGTCATCTCGCCAAAGCCGGCGTCGAAGCCGGTGAAGTTCTCAAGGAATTCCGCATCGATGCGGCCAAGGCAGCCGAGCTGTCGAATGGCGCCATCGTCGGTCCCGATCTCTTCGAAGTAGGCCAGAAGGTCGACGTGCAAGGCGTGTCGATCGGTAAGGGCTATGCCGGTACGATCAAGCGTTACAACTTCAGCTCGGGCCGCGCAACGCACGGTAACTCGCGCTCGCACAACGTGCCGGGCTCGATCGGTATGGCGCAGGATCCGGGTCGTGTGTTCCCGGGCAAGCGCATGACCGGTCACATGGGTGACGTGACGGTTACGGTTCAGAACCTCGAAATCGCGCGTATCGACGCAGAGCGCAAGCTGCTGCTCGTGAAGGGCGCAATTCCGGGCGCGAAGGGCGGCAAGGTCTTCGTGACGCCGGCCGTCAAGACCAAGGGGGCGAAATAATGGAACTCAAGCTCCTGAATGAAAATGGTCAGGAAGGTGCGTCGGTCAACGCGTCGGACGTCGTGTTCGGCCGTGACTACAACGAAGCGCTGATCCACCAGGTCGTCGTGGCTTACCAGGCGAACGCTCGCCAGGGTAACCGCGCGCAGAAGGATCGCGAACAAGTCAAGCACACGACCAAGAAGCCGTGGCGCCAGAAGGGTACGGGCCGCGCTCGTGCCGGTATGTCGTCGAGCCCGCTGTGGCGCGGCGGTGGCCGTATCTTCCCGAATTCGCCGGAAGAAAACTTCTCGCACAAGGTCAACAAGAAGATGCACCGCGCAGGTCTGCGCTCCATCTTCTCGCAGCTGGCCCGCGAAGGCCGTCTGTCGGTCGTCGAGCAACTGACGCTCGAAGCGCCGAAGACCAAGCTGCTGGCCGAGAAGTTCAAGGCCATGGGCCTCGAATCCGTGCTCGTCATCACCGATACGGTCGATGAGAACCTGTACCTCGCGTCGCGCAACCTGCCGAATGTGGCGGTTGTCGAGCCGCGTTACGCCGACCCGCTGTCGCTGATCTACTTCAAGAAGATCCTGGTCACGAAGGCTGCGGTCGCCCAGATCGAGGAGTTGCTGTCATGAGCGAGATTCGCAAGAACGATCATCGTTTGATGCAGGTCCTGCTCGCGCCGGTGGTCTCCGAGAAGGCGACCCTGGTTGCCGACAAGAACGAGCAAGTCGTGTTCGAAGTCGCACCGGATGCCACGAAGCAGGAAGTGAAGGCCGCTGTCGAGCTGCTGTTCAAGGTGGAAGTTGATTCCGTCAACGTGCTGGTCCAGAAGGGCAAGCAAAAGCGTTTCGGCCGCTCGATGGGCCGTCGCAAGGACGTGAAGAAGGCGTACGTCTGCCTGAAGCCCGGCCAGGAAATCAACTTTGAAGCGGAGGCCAAGTAATCATGGCAATCGTTAAAGTTAAGCCGACTTCGCCGGGTCGCCGCGCGATGGTCAAGGTGGTCAACAAGGATCTGCACAAGGGCAAGCCGTTCGCACCGCTGCTCGACACGCAGAGCACGACCGCCGGCCGTAACAACAACGGCCGCATCACCACGCGCCACAAGGGCGGTGGTCACAAGCAACACTACCGTGTCGTCGATTTCCGTCGCAACAAGGACGGCATCCCGGCAAAGGTCGAGCGTCTCGAGTACGACCCGAACCGTAGCGCGAACATCGCGCTGGTTCTGTACGCAGACGGCGAGCGTCGCTACATCATCGCGCCGAAGGGCGTGACGGTCGGCCAGCAACTGCTGTCCGGTTCGGAAGCGCCGATCCGCGCGGGCAATGCCCTGCCGATCCGCAACATTCCGGTCGGTACGACGATCCACTGCATCGAGATGCTGCCGGGCAAGGGCGCGCAGATCGCGCGTTCGGCCGGTACCTCGGCCATGCTGCTGGCGCGTGAAGGCGTCTACGCGCAGGTTCGTCTGCGTTCGGGCGAAATCCGCCGCGTGCACATCGAGTGCCGCGCGACGATCGGTGAAGTCGGCAACGAAGAGCACAGCCTGCGCCAGATCGGCAAGGCCGGTGCCAACCGCTGGCGCGGTATCCGCCCGACGGTTCGTGGCGTCGCGATGAACCCGATCGATCACCCGCACGGTGGTGGTGAAGGCAAGACCGCGGCAGGCCGCGATCCGGTGAGCCCGTGGGGCACGCCGGCGAAGGGCTTCCGTACGCGTCGCAACAAGCGCACGACGACGATGATCGTCCAGCGCCGTCACAAGCGTTAAGGAGTAGGCAATGGCACGTTCTGTTAAAAAAGGTCCGTTCTGCGACGCCCATTTGCTGAAGAAAGTTGAGGCGGCTGCAGCTTCGCGCGACAAGAAGCCGATCAAGACCTGGTCGCGTCGTTCGACGATCCTCCCGGATTTCATCGGTCTGACGATCGCCGTCCACAACGGCCGTCAACACGTTCCGGTGTACATCTCGGAAAACATGGTCGGCCACAAGCTTGGCGAGTTCGCACTGACCCGGACGTTCAAGGGTCACGCGGCCGACAAGAAGGCCAAGAAATAAGGGGCAATCAAGATGGAAGTGAAAGCAATTCATCGCGGTGCCCGCATCTCGGCGCAGAAGACGCGCCTGGTGGCTGACCAGATCCGCGGTTTGCCGGTCGACAAGGCGCTGAACGTCCTGACGTTCTCGCCGAAGAAGGCCGCCGGCATCGTGAAGAAGGTGGTGTTGTCGGCTATCGCGAATGCGGAGCACAACGAAGGCGCCGACATCGACGAGCTCAAGATCAAGAGCATCTACGTCGACAAGGCTGCCTCGCTCAAGCGCTTCACCGCGCGCGCCAAGGGCCGCGGCAACCGCATTGAGAAGCAATCCTGTCACATCACTGTGACGGTCGGGAATTAAGGGGTCACACGATGGGACAGAAAATTCATCCGACTGGCTTCCGTTTGGCCGTCAGCCGCAATTGGGCTTCGCGTTGGTACGCGAACAACAACAATTTCGCGGCGATGCTGCAGGAAGACATCGGCGTCCGTGAGTATCTGAAGAAGAAGCTGAAGAACGCTTCGGTCGGTCGCGTCGTCATCGAGCGCCCGGCGAAGAACGCACGGATCACGATTTACAGCTCGCGTCCGGGCGTCGTCATCGGCAAGAAGGGTGAGGACATCGAACTGCTGAAGACGGAACTGCAACGCCGCATGGGCGTGCCGGTTCACGTCAACATCGAAGAGATCCGCAAGCCGGAAACCGATGCTCAGCTGATCGCCGATTCGATCACGCAACAGCTCGAGCGCCGGATCATGTTCCGCCGCGCGATGAAGCGTGCGATGCAGAACGCCATGCGTCTGGGTGCCCAGGGCATCAAGATCATGAGCGCCGGTCGTCTGAACGGCATCGAAATCGCTCGTACCGAGTGGTATCGCGAAGGCCGCGTGCCCCTGCACACGCTGCGCGCCGACATCGATTACGCAACGTCGGAAGCCAAGACGACGTACGGCATCATCGGCGTCAAGGTGTGGGTGTACAAGGGCGACACGCTCGGCCGCAACGATGCGCCGGTGGTCGAGGAAGTGACGGAAGACAAGCGCCCGCGCCGCAATGCGCGTCCTGGCGATCGTCGTCCGCGCCGTGACGGTGAAGGCGGTGGTCCGGGTGCCCGTCGTGGCGCACCGCGTCGCGCTGCAGGCAAGCCGGAAGACGGCAAGACTGGAGAATAACGATGCTGCAACCGAAACGCAGAAAGTATCGTAAGGAGCAGAAGGGTCGTAACACCGGTATCGCGACGCGCGGCAACGCCGTGTCGTTCGGTGAATTCGGCCTGAAGGCTATCGGTCGCGGCCGTCTGACCGCACGCCAGATCGAAGCGGCGCGTCGTGCCATGACGCGTCACATCAAGCGCGGCGGCCGGATCTGGATCCGTATCTTCCCGGACAAGCCGATTTCGCAGAAGCCGGCCGAAGTGCGGATGGGTAACGGTAAGGGTAACCCTGAGTACTACGTCGCCGAGATTCAGCCGGGCAAGATGCTGTACGAAATGGATGGCGTAACCGAAGAACTGGCACGCGAAGCGTTCCGTCTGGCAGCTGCCAAGCTGCCGCTCAAGACGGCATTCATCGTTCGTCAGCTCGGCGCCTAAGGAGAAAACATGAAGGCTTCCGAACTTCTCCAGAAAGATCAGGCCGCGCTCAACAAGGAGCTGTCGGACCTGTTGAAGGCGCAATTCGGCCTGCGCATGCAACTCGCGACCCAGCAGCTCACGAACACGAGCCAGCTGAAGAAGGTTCGTCGCGATATCGCTCGTGTGCGGACCGTCCTGACTCAGAAGGCGAACCAGAAATGAACGATAGCGTGAAAACCTCGCTCAAGCGGACGCTGGTCGGTCGTGTGGTCAGCAACAAGATGGACAAGACCGTCACGGTGCTGATCGAGAACCGCGTCAAGCATCCGATCTACGGCAAGTACGTCGTGCGCTCGAAGAAGTACCACGCACACGACGAAGCGAACACCTACAACGAGGGTGACCTCGTCGAAATCCAGGAAACGCGTCCTCTCTCGAAGACCAAGGCCTGGACGGTGTCGCGCCTGATCGAAGCAGCCCGCGTCATCTAAGCGGGAGGCCGAAAGGCCACAAGCAGTAGAAGTGCTTGAAATCGCAAAGTTTTTGCTTGCGTGGCCGGGATTATTTGTTATAATCCCGGTCTTCCCTCTTTATGGGAGCCCCGTCGCGGGCGAAGTCACGGTGGGGGAAGCGGGCTGGCGTTCTGTCGGCTCGATGATTCACCGATTTGCGATGGCGGGTTTCGTTTGCCATCGCTGCTGTTCAAACCCAAGCAGCCGCAGTTGGCTGACGGGACCAAGACTGACCGTATGTGCCATGGTGGCGCATCCGGATTAAGTTGGGAAAGATAAACCATGATCCAGACCGAATCTCGGCTTGAAGTGGCCGACAACACGGGTGCACGTGAAGTCATGTGCATCAAGGTGCTCGGCGGCTCGAAGCGTCGTTATGCCAGCATTGGCGACATCATCAAGGTGACCGTCAAGGAAGCAACGCCGCGCGGGCGCGTGAAGAAAGGCGAAATCTACAACGCCGTGGTGGTTCGTACCGCCAAGGGCGTGCGTCGTCAGGACGGTTCGCTGATCAAGTTCGACGGCAACGCCGCTGTGCTTTTGAACAACAAGCTCGAGCCGATCGGCACCCGCATTTTCGGGCCGGTCACGCGTGAGCTGCGTAGCGAACGATTCATGAAGATCGTTTCGCTGGCGCCGGAAGTGCTGTAAGGAGTCGCGATGAACAAGATTCGCAAGGGTGACGAAGTCATCGTCGTCACCGGCAAGGACAAGGGCAAGCGCGGCGTCGTGCTGGCCGTCGGCGCCGAACATGTGACCGTCGAAGGTATCAACCTCGTCAAGAAGCATGTGAAGCCGAACCCGATGAAGGGTACGACGGGTGGCGTGGAAGCGAAGACGATGCCGCTGCATATTTCGAACGTCGCACTGGTCGACGCGAACGGCAAGGCCTCGCGTGTCGGCATCAAGGTCGAGGAAGGCAAGAAGGTTCGCTTCCTGAAGACGACCGGCGCCGTGCTGGCCTGACGCGGAGTAGAAAAATGGCACGTTTTCAAGAGTTTTACAAAGAAACGGTAGTTCCCGGCCTGGTCGAGAAGTTCGGCTACAAGTCGATCATGGAAGTGCCGCGCATCACCAAGATCACACTGAACATGGGCCTTGGCGAAGCCGTCGCTGACAAGAAGATCATCGAGAACGCCGTTGGCGACCTGACGAAGATCGCAGGTCAGAAGCCTGTCGTGACGAAGGCCCGCAAGGCAATCGCCGGCTTCAAGATCCGCCAGGGCTACCCGATCGGCGCGATGGTGACGCTGCGCGGCCGCGCGATGTATGAATTCCTCGATCGTTTCGTGACGGTCGCCCTGCCCCGCGTGCGCGATTTCCGCGGCGTGTCGGGTCGCGCGTTCGACGGCCGTGGCAACTACAACATCGGTGTGAAAGAGCAGATCATTTTCCCCGAAATCGATTACGACAAGATCGACGCGCTGCGTGGGCTGAACATCAGCATCACGACCACCGCGAAGACCGACGACGAAGCGAAGGCACTGCTCGCCAGCTTCAAGTTCCCGTTCAGAAACTGAGGTTACCGTGGCTAAACTGGCACTGATCGAACGTGAAAAGAAGCGTGCTCGCCTGGCAGAGAAGTACGCACCGAAGCGTGCGGCACTGAAGGCGATCATCGACGACGAGAGCAAGTCGGACGAAGAGCGCTACGCCGCCCGTCTCGAACTGCAACAACTGCCCCGCAACGCCAACCCGACCCGCAAGCGTAACCGCTGCGCGATCACGGGCCGTCCGCGTGGCACGTTCCGTAAATTCGGCCTCGCGCGTAACAAGATTCGTGAAATCGCTTTCCGCGGCGAGATTCCTGGCCTGACCAAGGCGAGCTGGTAATAGGAGAAACGTAAATGAGCATGAGTGATCCTATCGCCGATATGCTGACTCGCATCCGCAACGCGCAGATGGTCGAGAAGGTTTCGGTGGCAATGCCCTCGTCGAAGGTCAAGATCGCGATCGCCCAAGTCCTGAAGGACGAAGGCTACATCGACGATTTCGCAGTCAAGACCGAAGGCGCGAAGGCAGAACTGAACATTGCACTGAAGTACTACGCCGGCCGTCCGGTCATCGAACGCCTCGAGCGCGTGTCGAAGCCCGGCCTGCGCGTGTACCGCGGCCGCAATGACATCCCTCAGGTCATGAACGGCCTGGGTGTGGCAATCGTGTCGACGCCGAAGGGCGTGATGACCGACCGCAAGGCGCGCGCTACGGGCGTCGGCGGCGAAGTCATCTGCTACGTCGCTTAACCGAGGAGAAAGAAACATGTCTCGAGTAGGTAAGAGCCCGATCGCGCTGCAAGGCGCCGAGGTGACGCTGGCAAACGGCTCCATCACCGTGAAGGGTCCGCTGGGCACGATCTCGCAAGTGGTCAATCCGCTTGTGACGGTGGTGAACCAGGACGGCACGCTGAACCTGGCGCCGGTCGACGAAAGCCGCGAAGCGAATGCACTGTCGGGCACGATGCGCGCGATCATCGCGAACATGGTGCACGGCGTGACCAAGGGTTTCGAGCGCAAGCTGACGCTGGTTGGCGTCGGTTATCGTGCGCAGGCGCAAGGCGACAAGCTGAACCTGTCGCTGGGTTTCTCGCACCCGGTGGTGCACCAGATGCCGGAAGGCATCAAGGCTGAAACCCCGACGCAAACCGAAATCGTGATCAAGGGGATCAACAAGCAACAAGTCGGTCAAGTGGCTGCGGAAGTCCGCGGTTACCGTCCGCCGGAGCCCTACAAGGGCAAGGGCGTGCGCTATTCCGACGAGGTTGTGATCCTCAAAGAAACGAAGAAGAAGTAAGGGTGCGCAATCATGGATAAGACTCAATCTCGCCTGCGCCGCGCTCGCCAGACGCGTATCAAGATCGCTGAGCTGCAGGTCGCGCGTCTCGCCGTGCATCGCACGAACTCGCACATCTACGCGCAAGTGTTCTCGCCGTGCGGCACCAAGGTGGTGGCCAGTGCGTCGACGCTGGAAGCCGAAGTGCGTGCGCAGCTGGCTGACCAGTCGGGCAAGGGCGGCAACGTCAATGCCGCAACGCTGATCGGCAAGCGTATCGCCGAGAAGGCCAAGGCCGCCGGCATCGAATCCGTCGCCTTCGACCGCTCGGGCTTCCGCTACCATGGCCGCGTCAAGGCGCTGGCTGATGCAGCTCGCGAAGCTGGGCTCAAGTTCTAAGGGAAGAATTCGTCATGGCAAAGATGCAAGCGAAAGTTCAGGCTGACGAGCGCGACGACGGCCTTCGTGAAAAAATGATTTCGGTCAATCGCGTGACCAAGGTCGTGAAGGGTGGCCGGATTCTCGGTTTCGCCGCGCTGACCGTGGTTGGCGACGGTGATGGCCGCGTCGGTATGGGCAAGGGCAAGGCGAAGGAAGTGCCGGTCGCTGTCCAGAAGGCAATGGAGCAGGCTCGCCGCAACATGTTCAAGGTGCCGCTGAAGAACGGCACGCTGCAACATGAAGTGCACGGCAAGCACGGCGCGTCGACGGTCCTCCTCGCTCCGGCGAAGGGTGGTACCGGCGTGATCGCCGGCGGCCCGATGCGCGCGGTGTTCGACGTGATGGGCGTGCAGAACGTCGTCGCGAAGAGCCACGGCTCGACGAACCCGTACAACCTGGTTCGTGCGACGCTCGATGGCCTGCGCAAGCAATCGACGCCGGCTGACATTGCTGCCAAGCGCGGCAAGTCGGTCGAAGAAATTTTGGGCTAAGCCCAGGTGGTCACCATGTCTGATAAAACTGTCAAGGTTCAGCTCGTCAAGAGCCTGATTGGGACCCGCGAATCGCACCGCGCCACCGTGCGCGGTCTGGGTCTGCGTCGACTCAACTCGGTCAGCGAGCTGCAGGATACGCCGGCCGTGCGCGGCATGATCAACAAGGTCTCGTACCTTGTTAAGGTCATCGGCTAAGCGCCGACTACGGATCAAGGAGTTGATATGGAATTGAATAACCTGAAGCCGGCGGAAGGCGCGAAGCACGCTAAGCGTCGCGTCGGCCGCGGCATCGGTTCCGGCCTCGGTAAGACGGCCGGCCGTGGTCACAAGGGTCAGAAGTCGCGTTCGGGCGGCTTCCACAAGGTTGGCTTCGAAGGCGGTCAGATGCCGCTGCAACGTCGTCTGCCGAAGCGCGGCTTCACGTCGCTGACGAAGGAATTCGTCGGTGAAGTGCGTCTGGGCGACCTCGAGAAGCTGCCGGTCGACGAGATCGATCTGCTCGCACTGAAGCAAGCCGGCCTGGTCGGCGAGCTGACGAAGAGCGCGAAGATCATCGCCACGGGCGAGCTGAAGCGCAAGATCACCGTGAAGGGTCTCGGCGCGACGAAGTCGGCACGCGCAGCGATCGAAGCGGCTGGCGGTTCGTTCGCCGAGTAACGCAGCTCGCGCTCGTTACTAGCATCTGCATCGGAGAAGATACTTGGCCAACAGCCCGAGTCTCGCAAAACCCGGTCGAAGCACGGCGAAGTTCGGCGATCTGCGTCGGCGGGCGATGTTCCTGCTGCTGGCGCTGATCGTCTATCGCATCGGCGCGCACATTCCGGTTCCGGGTATCGATCCGGATCAACTGGCGAAGCTGTTCCAGAGCCAGGCAGGCGGCATCCTCGGCATGTTCAACATGTTCTCGGGTGGTGCGTTGTCCCGCTTCACGATCTTCGCGCTGGGGATCATGCCGTACATCTCCGCGTCGATCATCATGCAGTTGCTGGCGATTGTCTCGCCGCAGCTCGAGGCGCTGAAGAAGGAAGGGCAGGCAGGGCAGCGGAAGATCACGCAGTACACGCGTGTCTTCACGGTCGTGCTGGCCACGTTCCAGGCCTTCGGCATCGCGGCTGCGCTGGAAAATCAGCCTGGCCTCGTGATCGATCCGGGCATGCTGTTCCGTCTCACGACGGTCGTCACCCTGGTGACGGGCACGATGTTCCTGATGTGGCTCGGCGAGCAGATCACCGAGCGCGGTCTGGGCAACGGTATTTCGATCATCATCTTCGGCGGGATCGCAGCAGGGTTCCCGAATGCCGTGGGTGGCCTGTTCGAGCTGGTGCGTACGGGTTCGATGAGCATCATTTCGGCGATCATCATCGTCGTCCTGATTGCAGCGGTGACCTACCTGGTCGTGTTCATTGAACGCGGTCAGCGCAAGATCCTCGTGAACTACGCGAAGCGCCAGGTCGGCAACAAGATTTACGGTGGGCAGTCGTCACACCTGCCGCTGAAGTTGAACATGTCGGGCGTGATTCCGCCGATCTTCGCGTCGTCGATCATCCTGTTCCCGGCAACCATCCTGAGCTGGTTCAGCTCGGGTGAGCGCAAGAGCTGGCTGTCCGACACGCTGCACAACGTGGCGGAAGCGCTGAAGCCGGGTCAGCCGGTGTACGTGCTGCTGTATACGCTGGCGATCGTGTTTTTCTGCTTCTTCTACACCGCACTGGTGTTCAACAGCAGGGAAACGGCGGACAACCTGAAGAAGAGCGGTGCATTCGTGCCGGGCATCCGTCCGGGCGACCAGACCGCGCGATACATCGACCGCATCCTCACGCGTCTGACGCTGGCCGGTGCGATCTACATCGTCTTCGTGTGTCTGCTGCCGGAATTCCTGGTGCTGCGCTGGAACGTGCCGTTTTATTTTGGTGGAACGTCGCTGCTGATCATTGTCGTCGTCACGATGGACTTCATGGCGCAGGTGCAGTCGTACGTTATGTCGCAACAGTATGAATCGCTGCTCAAGAAAGCCAATTTCAAGGGCAGCAACATCCCAATGCGTTGAAAGGACTATGGCCAAAGACGATGTAATCCAGATGCAGGGAGAAGTGGTCGAAAACCTTCCGAATGCTACCTTCCGCGTGAAGCTGGAAAACGGCCATGTCGTGTTGGGGCATATCTCGGGCAAGATGCGGATGCACTACATCCGTATCTTGCCGGGCGACAAGGTGACGGTTGAATTGACGCCTTACGATCTGTCGCGTGCGCGGATCGTGTTCCGGGCGAAGTGATTTGTAAAAAGGGTAATATCATGAAAGTGATGGCATCGGTTAAGCGCATTTGCCGCAATTGCAAGATCATCAAGCGCAAGGGCGTGGTTCGCGTGATCTGCAGCTCGGACCCGCGCCATAAACAGCGTCAAGGCTGATCGCGCGTTTATTTGCGCTTTTTGTTTGAGGAAAAACAATGGCTCGTATCGCAGGGGTTAACATCCCGAATCACCAGCATACCGAGATCGGCCTGACGGCGATTTTCGGTGTCGGCCGCACGCGCGCTCGCAGCATCTGCGTCGCAGCAGGCGTCGAATTCTCGAAGAAGGTCAAGGACCTGAACGACGCAGACCTCGAAAAGCTGCGTGAAGAAGTGGGCAAGTTTGTCGTCGAAGGCGATCTGCGCCGTGAAGTGACGATGAACATCAAGCGCCTGATGGACCTCGGCTGCTACCGCGGCGTCCGCCATCGCAAGGGTCTGCCGATGCGTGGCCAGCGTACGCGTACGAATGCACGCACCCGCAAGGGTCCGCGCCGCGCCGCTCAAGCGCTGAAGAAATAAGCTGACAGTTACAGGAAAACGTCATGGCTAAGGCTTCCAATAACGCGGCTCAACGCGTTCGCAAGAAGGTTAAGAAGAACGTTGCGGAAGGCGTGGTTCACGTTCACGCATCGTTCAACAACACGATCATCACGATCACCGATCGTCAGGGCAACGCTCTGGCGTGGGCGACATCGGGCGGCCAGGGCTTCAAGGGTTCGCGCAAGTCGACCCCGTTCGCAGCACAGGTCGCAGCCGAGTCGGCTGGCCGTGTCGCGATGGAATACGGCGTGAAGAACCTCGAAGTTCGCATCAAGGGCCCGGGTCCGGGTCGTGAGTCGGCAGTGCGCGCACTGCACGGCCTCGGCATCAAGATCACGGCGATTTCCGACGTGACCCCGATCCCGCACAACGGCTGCCGTCCGCCGAAGCGCCGCCGCATCTAAGGATGCCAGGTGCAGCCTGTCGTCGCCGCAGGGCGGCTTCGGGCAACGTAGTCTATTGATTGACTAAGTCCACCGTTCGGTCCAAAGGACACGAACTAGCGCGGTTTTTGCGACCGCGTGACGATAGATAGAGGAAACGCAAAGTGGCACGTTATACCGGCCCCAAGGCCAAGCTGTCCCGCCGTGAAGGCACCGACCTGTTCCTGAAGAGCGCGCGTCGCTCGCTCGCCGACAAGTGCAAGCTCGACAGCAAGCCGGGTCAGCACGGCCGCATCTCCGGTGCGCGCACGTCCGACTACGGCACGCAGCTGCGTGAAAAGCAGAAGGTCAAGCGCATCTACGGCGTGCTGGAGCGCCAGTTCCGCCGCTACTTCGCGGAAGCTGACCGCCGCAAGGGCAACACGGGTGAAAACCTGCTGCAACTGCTCGAGTCGCGCCTGGACAACGTCGTCTACCGCATGGGTTTCGGTTCGACCCGCGCCGAAGCGCGTCAGCTCGTCGGCCACAAGGCCATCACGGTGAACGGCATCGTCTCGAACATCCCGTCGCTGCAAGTCAAGGCGGGCGACATCATCGCGATCCGCGAAAAGTCGAAGAAGCAGGTGCGTATCGTCGAAGCGCTGTCGCTGGCTGAGCAAGGCGGCATGCCGAGCTGGGTCGCGGTCGATGCGAAGAAGTTCGAAGGCACCTTCAAGCAAGTGCCGGAGCGCGCCGAAATCGCAGGCGACATCAACGAAAGCCTGATCGTCGAATTGTATTCGCGTTAATCCGATTGATAGCCGAGGTACCCTGCTTGCGAGAGCCGGCAGGGCCTCGGTTCTTCATTTTCAGGTGTTACCGGTCAGCCTTATCGGTGTAACGAGCCGAGGGTATTGAAAAGGAAAACCTATGCAAACCAGTTTGTTGAAACCCAAGATCATCGCCGTGGAATCGCTGGGCGAGAACCATGCGAAAGTGGTCATGGAGCCGTTCGAACGCGGCTACGGTCACACCTTGGGCAATGCGCTCCGCCGCGTCCTGCTGTCGTCGATGATCGGCTATGCGCCGACCGAAGTGACGATCGCCGGCGTGGTGCACGAGTATTCGACGCTTGATGGTGTGCAAGAGGACGTCGTCAACCTGCTGCTGAACCTGAAGGGCGTGGTGTTCAAGCTGCACAACCGCGACGAAGTCACGGTGACGCTGCGCAAGGAAGGCGAAGGCATCGTGACGGCCGGCGACATCGAGCTCGCGCATGACTGCGAGGTGATCAACCCGGATCACGTGATTGCCCACCTGACGAAGGGCGGCAAGCTCGACGTCCAGATCAAGATCGAGAAGGGCCGCGGCTATGTGCCGGGCAACGTGCGTCGCTATGGCGAGGAGTCGGCCAAGATCATCGGCCGCATCGTGCTGGACGCGTCGTTCTCGCCGGTTCGCCGCGTGAGCTACGCCGTCGAGAGCGCCCGCGTCGAGCAGCGTACCGACCTGGACAAGCTCGTCATGAACATCGAGACGAGCGGCGTGATCACCCCGGAAGAGGCGATTCGCCAGTCGGCCCGCATCCTGGTCGACCAGCTGTCCGTGTTCGCGGCGCTGGAAGGCACGGAAACGGCCGCCGAAGCCCCCTCGCGCGCACCGCAGATCGATCCGATCCTGCTGCGTCCGGTCGATGATCTCGAGCTGACGGTTCGTTCGGCGAACTGCCTGAAGGCCGAGAACATCTACTACATCGGCGACCTGATCCAGCGCACGGAAAACGAGCTGCTGAAGACGCCGAACCTCGGTCGCAAGTCGCTCAACGAGATCAAGGAAGTGCTCGCTTCGCGCGGTCTCACGCTGGGCATGAAGCTCGAGAACTGGCCGCCGGCTGGCCTCGACAAGTAATCGCACGGCAGCAACAGCGTCGTCATCTGGTCAGGACGCGGATTTTCCTTTAAAATCCGCGTCTTGTCTTTTTTCTACCGGCCCGTGCGCCTCAAGGCGCGATAGAAGAGCTGGATCAAAACTTTGAATCAAGGAAACTGAAATGCGTCACCGTCATGGTCTGCGGAAACTGAACCGCACGAGCAGCCACCGTCTGGCAATGCTCCGTAACATGTCCAACTCGCTGATCGAGCACGAAGTCATCAAGACGACGCTGCCGAAGGCGAAGGAACTGCGCAAGGTCGTCGAGCCCCTCATCACCCTGGGCAAGAAGCCGTCGCTGGCCAACCGTCGCCTGGCGTTCAACCGCCTGCGCGATCGTGACTCGGTCACGAAGCTGTTCGACGTGCTCGGTCCGCGCTTCGCGAACCGTCCGGGCGGCTACCTGCGTATCCTGAAGTTCGGCTTCCGCGTTGGCGACAATGCACCGATGGCGCTGGTCGAACTGCTCGACCGCCCGGAAGTCTCGGAAGAGAACGTCCAGGAAGCGGAATAAGCTTCATCTGATGTCGCGAAAAAGCCAGGCTGATGCCTGGCTTTTTTGTTTTCCGGATCGCTCGCGTCCACATGATGCGTGGGCCGCATCGGCCCAGTCCGAAACTCGGGCCGTGTCACGCGCGAATGGATCAGCTGCGCTACGATATGACGTTTCGGCGAGCCCCAGCAGGAGATGTCGATGGTGATCGTTCTGATGATGACGACCGTGCCCGATGCGGCCACGGTCCGCCTGCTCGCCGACGGCGCGCTGGGCGGCCGGCTCGCGGCATGCGTGTCGGAGCTCGGCACGATCCGCTCGAACTACCACTGGCAGGGCAAGGTCGAATCCGCGGAGGAGATCCAGCTGCTGTTCAAGACGAGCGCGCAGCGCTCGCTCGAACTCGAGCGCTTCATTGCGTCCCATCATCCCTACGAGACGCCCGAAATCGTCTCGTGGCAGGCCACCGCCTCCGATGCCTATGGCGCCTGGGTGGCGGCCGAAACCCAACGCCTGTTCCATGTCTGATCGCCAATTCTCCGCGGCCGCCGGCCTGCGTCTGCTGCTCGCCTGCCTGGTGCTGTTCGCCTCGCTGTTCGGGATCTCGTCGGCCGCGCGCGCCGACGACGATTTCCTCGATCCCTCGGTCGCATTCCGCTTCAGCTCGAGCGAGGCGCCGGGACAGGTCGACGTCCACTTCAAGATCGCCGACGGCTACTACATGTATCGCGAGCGCTTCGCCTTTGCGGTGAAGAGCGGCAACGCGACGCTCGGCGAGGCGCAATCGCCCGCCGGCCACGTGAAGTACGACGAAACTTTCGCCAAGAACGTCGAAACCTACCGCGGCGAAGTGACGATCCACGTGCCGGTCGCCAAGGCGAGCGGGCCGTTCGACCTGTCGGTCACCTCCCAGGGCTGCGCCGACGGCGGGATCTGCTATCCGCCGGCCGAGCACGTCGTGCATGTCGACGGCGCGGCGCTGGAGGCCGCCGCCACGTCGAGCGCGACGTCGCCGGCCCCGGCGGCGCAATCGCAATCGGCCGCGCCAGCCTTGCCCACGCCGCCTTCGCCCGTGACCGGCGCAGATTCGTCCTCGCCGGCTCCGGCCACCACTGCCTCACCCGCTCCGGCCCCGTCCGCCGACGGCAGTTGGTACGACCGCGTGACCAGCGCCGACTACGCGCAATCGCTGCTCGAAGGCCATGGCTTCCTGACCATCGTCGCGCTGTTCTTCGTGGCCGGCATGGTGTTGAGCCTGCTGCCCTGCTCCTACCCGATGATCCCGATCCTGTCGGCGATCATCATCGGCGAGGGCACCCAGGCGACGCGCGCACGCAGCTTCATGCTGTCGCTGACCTACGTGGTGGGCATGGCCCTGGTCTACACGGTGCTCGGCATCGCCGCCGCGCTGGTCGGCCAGAGCCTCGGCGCCTGGCTGCAGAACCCGTGGATGCTGGGCGCCTTCGGCTTGCTGTTGACGGTGTTCGCGCTGACCCTGATCGGTGGTATCGACATCTCGCTGCCGCAGCGCTGGCAGGACGGCGCCGCGCAGGCATCGAGCCGGCGCTCGGGCGGTCGCTTCCTGGCGGTGGCCACCATGGGCGCGCTGTCGGCGCTGGTGGTCGGTGCCTGCATGACGGCGCCGCTGTTCGCCGTGCTGGCCTTCATCGCGCACACCGGCAACGCGCTGCTCGGCGGCGCCGCGCTGTTCACGATGGGGATCGGCCTGGGTGTGCCCCTGCTGATCATCGGCCTGGGCGCGGGCACCCTGCTGCCGCGCGCGGGCGCCTGGATGGATGGCGTCAAGGTGTTCTTCGGCGTGGTGCTGCTGGCGGCCGCCTTGTGGATCGTCTGGCCGGTGCTCGGCGCCTCCTGGCAGATCGGCCTGGCCGCGCTCTGGCTGCTGATCGCCGCGGCGGCCACCGGCCTGTTCACGCCGACAGCGGGCGGCACCTCGATCTGGCGCCGGCTCGGACGCGGCGTCGGCGCGGCCTTCGCGATCTGGGCCGCCGTGCTGCTGGTGGGCCTCGCGGCCGGCTCGACCGATCCGCTGCGTCCCTTGTCGATCTTCGCCGGGCGCGGCACGGCGGCGGGCCCGGCCGGCAGCGCCACGGCCAGCGCCGGTGCCCCCGAAGGCCCGGCCTTCGCACCGGTGCGTTCCAGTACCGAGCTGGATCAGGTGATCAAGACCGCCGGCCGGCCCGTGATGCTCGACTTCTATGCCGACTGGTGCGTGTCCTGCAAGGAGATGGAGCACCTGACCTTCACCGACCCGCGCGTGCAGGCGCGTCTCGGCCAGTTGCACCTGGTGCGTGCCGACGTGACCGCCAACAACGCCGACGACCAGGCGCTGCTCAAGCGTTTCGGCCTGTTCGGGCCGCCGGGCATCATCGTGTTCGGCGCGGACGGTCGTGAACTGGGCCGAGTAGTGGGCTACCAGGCAGCCGACCGTTTCCTGCGCAGCCTCGATCGCGCCGGGGCACCGGCCGCGGCGCCCTCGGCCTGAGCCGCCGCAGCGAAGTGGCCTGCCACGGCGGGCAGCTCCGGATCCAATGAAAAACGGCGAAGCGCCTGAAACGCTTCGCCGTTTTTTCATGCTCGCGCGCCTCGCGTGGCGCGCCGCGATTTACTTCTGATCGCGCAGCAGTCGCGCCGCATCGAGCGCGAAGTAGGTCAGCACGCCATCCGCGCCGGCGCGCTTGAAGGCGAGCAGCGACTCGAGCACCACCTTGTCGTGATCGAGCCAGCCGTTCTGCGCGGCGGCCTTCAGCATCGCGTATTCGCCGCTGACCTGGTAGACATAGGTCGGGAAACGGAACTCGTCCTTCACGCGGCGCACGATATCGAGATACGGCATGCCGGGCTTGACCATCACCATGTCGGCGCCTTCCTCGATGTCGAGGCGGACTTCGCGCAGGGCCTCGTCGGAGTTCGACGGGTCCATCTGGTAGGTCATCTTGTTGCCCTTGCCGAGGTTCGAGGCCGAGCCGACCGCGTCGCGGAACGGGCCGTAGAACGCCGAGGCGTACTTGGCCGAGTAGGCCATGATGCGCGTGTGGATGTGGCCCTCGCTCTCGAGCATCTCGCGGATCGTGCCGATCCGGCCGTCCATCATGTCCGACGGCGCGACGATGTCCACCCCGGCCTCGGCTTGCGTTTGCGCCTGCTCGCTGAGGATCTCGAGCGTCACGTCGTTGATCACGTAGCCGTTCTCGTCGAGCACGCCGTCCTGGCCGTGGCTCGTGTACGGATCGAGCGCGACGTCGGTCAGCACGCCGAGGTCGGGGAAGTGCTTCTTCAGCTCGCGCACCGCGCGCGGGATCAAGCCCTCGGGATTGGTCGCCTCGCGGCCGTCGGGCGTCTTCAGCGAGGGTTCGATCGCCGGGAACAGCGACAGCACCGGCACGCCGAGGGCGACGCACTGCTCGGCGACGCCCATCAGCAGGTCGACCGAGACGCGCTCGACGCCGGGCATCGACGGCACCGCCTGGCGCACGTTGCTGCCCTCGACGACGAACACCGGCAGGATCAGGTCGTTGGTGGTGAGGAGGTTTTCGCGCATCAGGCGACGCGAGAAGTCGTCGCGGCGCATTCTGCGCGGACGGTGCAAGGGATGGAGGCTCATGACGGAATCGCTGGAATCAGTCTGAAGGAAAGCTTACGAAAGCCTTCGGTGAAATTTCGAGACAATGGTATATGATAGCGATCGAGCTTCGCGCCAAGGCGCGGCGCTCCCCGCTTCTCCTCCCTGAGCGGGTGCCTGTCGTTATTCGATTAGGCTGTTTGACCCGCCGCGAAACGGCGGGTTTTTTTATGCGCCAACCGACGGCAAGCCTCCGTTCGGGGCCGCGCACCCAGGCGCGGAGCGCTTATTCTGCAACAGCTGCGTCATCTTCGCCGGCGACCTCCGGCCGCAGCCAGCTCTCGACCAGCACATGGGCCTCGTCGATCCCGGTGCGCTTGAGCGCCGAGAACAGCTGGCAGGTCAGCGCCCCTTCATACCCCGCGTCGCGATAGGCCTGGAGCGCCTTCTTGGTGTTGCGCAGCGCATTGACGCTTTCCTGGCGGGTCAATTTGTCGCACTTCGTCAGCAAGGTGTGGATCGGCTTGCCGGTCGGCGCGAACCACTCGATCATGCGGCAGTCGAGCTCGGTCAGCGGCCGGCGCGAATCCATCATCAGGATCATCCCGCACAATTGGGGCCGGGTCTTCAGGTAGGCCGACAGCAGCGCTTCCCAGTGCGCCTTGGCCGCGCCCGGCACTTCCGCGTAGCCGTAGCCGGGCAGGTCGACCAGGTTGGCGACCGGCTCGTCGGCAGGGCCGACCGAGAAGTAGTTGATGTGCTGGGTGCGGCCCGGCGTCTTCGAGGCGAAGGCGAGCCGCTTCTGGTTGCAGAGGATGTTGATCGCCGTCGATTTGCCCGCATTGGACCGGCCGGCGAACGCGATTTCCGGGACCACGGTGGGCGGCAGGTCGCGCAGATGGTTGACGGTCGTGTAGAAACGGGCTTGATGGAGCAGGAAGGCCATGAGTGCGGACGGGGCGAGAGCGCGGTGCGACCGCGCGTGGAGGCGGGAAGCCCCGCAACGATCCGGACGGTCATTGCATGCGGTAATCCGCGCAGTAACCCTGATAGCCGGAACGGGGCTTTAAACGCCATATTGTACAATACGGCGGTTTTCCCGAAGCCCTGCGGGCCTGTTGCAGGCGCTTTCTGCGGTAGACTGAGTGCCGTCGTTTGCAGAACCTCAAATTCCCACAAGACGAAACAGGGTGTGCGAATGAATCGACTGTGCAAGTCTCTGATAACGCTTCAGGTGGCCGCAGGGTTCGTGAGTTTCGTGGTTCAGGCACACGCGGCGGATGCGGCCAAGCCGGATCTGGACCGCGGCAAGGCGATCGCGACGGCGGTCTGCGCATCGTGCCACGGTGCCGACGGAAACAGCGCCACGGGCGCGTTCCCGAAGCTGGCCGGCCAGCATCCCGAGTATCTGGTCAAGCAGTTGCACGATTTCAAGACGCAGCCGGGCGCGAAGGGGCCGGCGCGCAACAGCTCGGTGATGGCCGGTTTCGCCGGCGCGCTGAGCGACGCCGATGCACGCAACGTGGCGGCCTACTACGGTGCCCAGGCGCCCAAACCCGGTGCCGCGCGCAATGCCGCGACGGTCGCGCTGGGGCAGAAGATCTACCGCGGCGGGATCGCCGAGAAGGGCGTGCCGGCTTGCGCGAGCTGCCACGGTCCGACCGGACAGGGAATTCCTGTACAGTATCCGCGCCTGTCGGGGCAGTGGGCCGATTACACGGTCGCGCAGCTCACCGCCTTCCAGCAGGGCGCGGGCGCACGCAACAACAACGAGCCGATGCATCAGATCGCATCGCGCCTGTCGGACAGCGAAGTGAAGGCGGTCGCCGATTACATCGCCGGCCTGCACTGAGCGCCCGGCAACGGGTATCGGGCGCATCGTCATGAATGGCGAGCGCGGGAACGAAGAGAGAAAGGGTGGGGCGCTGCCGCCAGGCGGGCGCCTTGCCCTTTTTTGTTGTCAGTCGGAGTGTGAATGAGCGTTACCACGCAAGGCATCGAGACCCGGACGCGTCGCCGCGCGCTGAACACCGCGATCGAGCTGATCAGCTCGATGCGCTTCGCGATCGCGCTGCTGGTCGTGCTGGCGATCGCGAGCATCATCGGCACCGTGCTCACGCAGGACGATCCCTATCCGAACTACGTGAACCAGTTCGGCCCGTTCTGGGCCGACATCTTCCGCGCGATCGGCCTCTACACGGTCTACAGCGCCTGGTGGTTCATGCTGATCCTGCTGTTCCTGGTGGTGTCGCTGTCGCTCTGCGTGCTGCGCAACGGCCCGAAGATGCTGGCCGACGTGCGCAGCTGGAAGGACAAGGTGCGCGAGGGCAGCCTGCGCGCCTTCCACCACAAGGCCGAGTTCGCCGTGCCCGGCGAGCGCGCGCAGGTGGCCCAGGCGCTCGCCGGCTTCGTCGCCAAGGCCGGCTACAAGCAGGTGATCCGCGAATCCGAGGGCGCCACCCTGATCGCCGCCAAGCGCGGCGCGATGACCAAGTACGGCTATATCGCCGCCCACCTGGCGATCGTGGTGATCTGCATCGGCGGCCTGCTCGACAGCAACCTGCCGATCCATTTCCAGATGTGGCTGTTCGGCAAGTCGCCCGTCAACACCAGCGCGGCGATCAGCGAGATCGGGCCCGAGCACCGGCTGTCGGCCTCCAACCCGACCTTCCGCGGTTATGCCTGGGTGCCCGAGGGCCAGTATGTCTCGACCGCGATCCTGAACCAGCCGAACGGCTCGCTGATCCAGGACCTGCCGTTCTCGATCCAGCTCGACAAGTTCATCGTCGACTACTACTCGACCGGCATGCCCAAGCTGTTCGCCAGCGACATCGTGGTGATCGACCGCGAGACCGGCAAGCGCATCCCGGCGCGCGTCGAGGTCAACAAGCCCTTCACCTACAAGGGCGTGTCGATCTACCAGTCGAGCTTCCAGGACGGCGGCTCGCAGATGCAGATGACCGCCTTCCCGATGTCGGGCGCGAGCGGCAAGACCTTCCCCGTCAACGGCGTGATCGGCAATGCGGTGCCGCTGGCCGGCCATGCCGGCGATACCATCGAGTTCGCCGACTTCCGCGCCATCAACGTGGAGAACGTCACCGACGCGAGCGGCAAGACCGACGTGCGCGGCGTGGGCACCACGCATTCGCTCAAGGAAGCGCTCGACGAGCGGCTCGGCTCGGGCGCCAAGACCTCGACGCCGGTGAACCTGCACAACGTCGGCCCCTCGGTCCAGTACAAGGTACGCGGCCAGGACGGCCAGGCGCGCGAGTTCAACAACTACATGCTGCCGGTCGAGATCGGCGGCGACCGGCTGTTCCTGGCCGGCGTGCGGCTGAGCCAGAACGACCCGTTCCGCTACCTGCGCATCCCCGCCGACGCCGACGATTCGGTCAACGAATGGATGCGCATGCGCGCCGCGCTCGAGGACCCGGCGGTGCGCAGCGAGGCCGCCGCGCGCTTCGCGCAGGCCTCGCTGCCGAACGCCGACGCGGGCCTGCGCACGCGGCTCGACGACAGCGCGCTGCGTGTCCTGACCCTGTTCGCCGGCGCCGACCCGAGCGCGGGCCGCCAGCCCGACGGCAGCACCACCGGCGGCTTCCAGGCGGTGGCGGGCTTCATCGACCAATCGGTGCCCAAGGCCGAGCAGGAGAAGGCCGCCGGCCTGCTGCTGCGCATGCTGGAAGGCGCGATGTGGCAGGTCTGGGAGGTCGCGCGCGAGCAGGCGGGCGTGGCGCCGGTCAAGCAGACGGCCGAGACGGCGCGCTTCGTGCAGAACGCCATCAATGCCCTGTCGGACAGCTTCCTGTATGGCGCGCCGGTCTATTTGCGGCTCGATTCATATAAGCAGGTGCAAGCTTCGGTATTCCAGTTGACACGCGCGCCTGGTAAAAATCTGGTGTATCTTGGCAGCCTGCTGCTGGTGTTCGGCATCTTCTCCATGTTCTACGTGCGCGAACGCCGGCTCTGGCTCTGGCTCAAGGACACGCCGGCAGGCGTGGGCGTCGTGATGGCGATGTCGACGGCCCGCCGGACATTCGATTTCGAGAAGGAGTTCGCGCAGACGCGCGACGCGGTGGGCAAGGTGCTCGGCACCGAACCCGTCGCCGCGGTGCCTGCCGGGCGCGATACCGATCTCCACGACTCCCCACGGTAACGTCATGGATCTGACCCAGGCTTCCTCGTCACCGGCGCCGCGCGGCCGCGCCGAAGCGGCGCCCGCCGCCGCTCCCGCCACGGCTTCGCTTGCCGCGTTGTTCGACGATCGTCCCTTCTACCGCCGCCTGTCCCTCGTCGACTGGTTGTTCGCGCTGGCGATGGTGGCGGGCGCCGGCTTTGCCCTGGTGCATTACCAGGCGCACATGGACTACTACGACCAGGCGGTGATGACGGGCGCGACCGTCGCGCTAGTCGGACTCGGCTGGCGCTGGAAGCCGGCCCGGCTGCTGATGGCCCTGATCGCGGTGCTCTCGCTGCTGTCGCTGAATCTCTATCACGGCGACCTGTCCCGGGCCGATTCGACCTTCTTCCTCAAGTACTTCCTGTCGAGCCAGTCCGCCATCCTGTGGATGAGCGCGCTGTTCGTGTTCGCCACCGTGTTCTACTGGATCGGCCTGCTGAGCCGCTCGCCGACCGGCGCCGCGATCGGCCAGAAGATGACCTGGGCCGCGGTGCTGATGGGCTTCACCGGGCTGATGGTGCGCTGGTACGAGTCCTACCTGATCGGCGCCGACGTCGGCCATATCCCGGTCTCGAACCTCTACGAAGTGTTCGTGCTGTTCAGCCTGATCACGGCCCTGCTCTACCTCTACTACGAAGGCCATTACGGCACGCGCGCGCTGGGCGCCTTCGTGCTGCTGGTGATCAGCGCGGCGGTCGGCTTCCTGATGTGGTACTCGATCGCGCGCGACGCGCAGCAGATCCAGCCGCTGGTGCCGGCGCTGCAGAGCTGGTGGATGAAGATCCACGTGCCGGCCAACTTCATCGGCTACGGCAGCTTCGCGCTGTCGGCGATGGTCAGCGTCGCCTACCTGCTCAAGGAACGCGGCGTGCTCGCCGATCGCCTGCCGACGCTCGAGGTGCTCGACGACGTGATGTACAAGTCGATCGCGGTCGGCTTCGCGTTCTTCACGATCGCCACCATCCTCGGCGCGCTGTGGGCCGCCGAAGCCTGGGGCGGCTACTGGAGCTGGGACCCGAAGGAGACCTGGGCGCTGATCGTCTGGCTCAACTACGCAGCCTGGCTGCACATGCGCCTGATGAAGGGCTTGCGCGGTGGCGTGGCCGCCTGGTGGGCGCTGACGGGGCTGCTGGTCACGACCTTCGCCTTCCTCGGCGTGAACATGTTCCTGTCGGGGCTGCACAGCTACGGCAAGCTGTAAGCGTCGCCCGCGCGTCACCCCGAACCGATTCGAAAACCGCCGCCGCCCCTGCCTGGACGCGGCGGTTTTTTCTTGCCATGCCGCTCGCGCCGTTCGCGCGGCGGAGGATTCACCGTATCGCCGCCGGCTTCGGGAGCCGGCGTGGAGACCGCTCATGTTGATCAGGACCACGCGCCGGCGCTTGCTTGCCGGCGACGACATTCCACGCGACGAGATCACCTCGCCCGCCGTCTTCGCCGCGCGCCGCGGCGTGCTGCGCGCGGCCGGCGCGATGGCTGCCGGCGGCCTGTGCGGCCTGCCGGCCGGCGCGCTGGCGAACTACCGCTCGCCGAACCCGGCCGCGCATGCGCTGGCCGCCACCACCAACGCGAAATTCGTGGTGCCCGACAAGGTCACGCCCTACAAGGACCTGACCACCTACAACAACTTCTACGAGTTCGGCACCGACAAGGGCGATCCCGCGCAGAACGCCGGCTCGCTGCGGCCGCGACCCTGGCGCGTGAGCGTGGAAGGCGCGGTGAAGGCGCCCAAGGTCTACGACATCGAGGAACTGCTCAAGCTGGCGCCGCTCGAGGAGCGTGTCTACCGGCATCGTTGCGTGGAAGGCTGGTCGATGGTGATTCCCTGGATCGGCATCCCGCTCGCGGAGCTGGTCCGGCGCGTGCAGCCGAACGCGAACGCCAAGTACGTGCAGTTCGTCACGCTGGCCGATCCCTCGCAGATGCCCGGGCTGGCCGAGCCGATCCTCGACTGGCCCTATTCGGAAGGCTTGCGCCTGGACGAGGCGATGAACCCGCTGACGCTGCTGGCGATGGGCGTCTACGGCCAGGTGCTGCCGAATCAGAACGGCGCCCCGGTGCGGATCGTGGTGCCCTGGAAATACGGCTTCAAGAGCGCGAAGTCGATCGTCAAGATCCGCTTCGTCGAGCAGCAGCCGAAGACCAGCTGGAACAGCTACGCGTCGAACGAATACGGCTTCTATTCGAACGTGAACCCCGAGGTCGACCACCCGCGCTGGAGCCAGGCGACCGAGCGGCGCATCGGCGAGGACGGTTTCTTCACGCCCAAGCGCAAGACGCTGATGTTCAACGGCTACGGCGATCTGGTCGCATCGATGTATCGCGGCATGGATCTGCGCAAGAACTTCTAGGCGGCACGCGGTGGACGAAAATCTTCGCCTGGCGGCCGGCGCGGGCCGCGCCGCGCGTGCGCCGGCCACGCCTGGCTGGCTGCGCATCGCGAAACCGGTGGTGTTCCTGGCCGGCCTGTTCCCGCTCGCACGGCTCGTCGTGCTGGGCTTCACTGGCGGGCTCGGCGCCAATCCGATCGAGTTCGTCACGCGCTCGACCGGGCTCTGGACCCTGGTGATCCTGTGCGTGACGCTGGCCGTCACGCCGCTGCGGCGGCTCACCGGTATCAACGCGCTGCTGCGGCTGCGGCGCATGATCGGGCTGTTCGCGTTCTTCTACGCGCTGCTGCACTTCACCACCTACTTCTGGTTCGACAAATGGTTCGACCTGCCGGCGATCCTGAAGGACGTGTTCAAGCGGCCCTTCATCACCGTCGGCTTCGCGGCCTTCCTGCTGCTGATCCCGCTGGCGCTCAGCTCGCCGCGCGCCGCGGCGCGCCGGCTGGGGCGCCACTGGCAGCGCCTGCACCGGCTGATCTACGCGATCGCGGTGCTGGCGATCCTGCACTTCTGGTGGATGCGGGCCGGCAAGCACGACCTCGCGCTGCCCAAGCTGTATGGCGCGATCGTGCTGGTGCTGCTGGGCTGGCGAGTGGTGGTCGCGCTGCGCGCGAGGCGGCGCGGCGCCTGAGATCGGCGCGCCGGCAGCGCCGGTGCCCAACGCCCGGCGCTGCCGGCTGCAGGCAAGAAAAAAGCGATGCGCCTCACGGTTCGCATCGCTTTTTTTCAGGCGGCGTCGCGGCCGCTCATTCCGCGTCGGGCAGGATCGCCTCGTCGCCGAACAGGCTTTCGATGGTCTCGCGCGGGCGCACCAGGTAGGCGTTGACGCCGTCGACCAGCACCTCGGCGGCGCGCGCTCGCGTGTTGTAGTTCGAGCTCATCACGAAGCCGTAGGCGCCGGCCGAGCGGATCGCCAGCAGCTCGCCCGGGGCGATCGCCAGCGTGCGCTCGCGGCCGAGCCAGTCGCCGCTCTCGCAGACCGGGCCGACCACGTCGTAGACGGCGCTGTCATGCCCGCTGTGCTCCTTGACCGGCACGATCGCGTGATAGGCCTCGTACATGGCGGGGCGCGCCAGGTCGTTCATGGCCGCGTCGACGATCGCGAAGTTCTTCTCCTCGCCCGGCTTGAGGAATTCGACGCGCGTGAGCAGGATGCCGGCATTGCCGGTCAGCGAGCGGCCCGGCTCGAAATAGACCTCGCGCTGGCCGTGGCCGCGCGCGTCGAGCCTGGCGAACAGCGCCGCCACGAAGTCGCCGATCGCGGGCGGCGTCTCGTCGGCATAGGTGATGCCCAGGCCGCCGCCGATATCGACGTGATGGATCGGGATGCCGTCGGCCTCGATCTGCTCGACCAGGTCGAGCACCTTGTCGAGCGCGTCGAGATAGGGGCTCAGCTCGGTGATCTGCGAGCCGATGTGGCAGTCGATGCCGACCACCTGCAGGTTCGGCAGCGCGGCCGCGGCGCGGTAGCTGGCGCGCGCCTCGGCGAAGGCCACCCCGAACTTGTTGGCCTTCAGGCCGGTGGAGATGTAGGGATGCGTCTTCGGGTCGACGTCGGGATTCACGCGCAGCGAGACCGGCGCGCGCTTGCCGAGCGAGCCGGCCACCTCGTTGAGACGGTCGAGCTCGGGGATCGACTCGACGTTGAAGCACTTCACGCCGGCCTGCAGCGCCACGCGCATTTCCTCGGCGCTCTTGCCGACGCCCGAGAACACCACGTTTTCCGCCTTGCCGCCGGCCGCCAGCACGCGCGCGAGCTCGCCGCCCGAGACGATGTCGAAGCCGGCGCCCAGGCGCGCGAACACGTTCAGCACGCCGAGGTTGCTGTTCGCCTTGACGGCCACGTGGATCGCGGCGCGGCGGCCCTCGCAGGCCTGCGCATAGGCCTGGTAGGCGGCCGTCAGCGCGGCGCGCGAATAGACGTAGAGCGGCGTGTCGAAGTGTTCGGCGAGCTTGTCGGTCGGAATGCCCTCGGCATGCAGCGTGCCGTTGACGTAATCAAAAACGGGGTGAGTCATCCGGAATCATCGAGTGGGGGTGGCGGCGGAGGCCGGGGCCGGCGCGGCGAGCGACGGCGAAAGCTGCAGCGTGGTGCCGGCGGAGGCGGAGATCGGCTCCGCGCCGGACGCGGCGCTGGCGTCCGAGGCGGCATCCTCGGCAGCGGGCACGGTCTCGACGGTCGGTTTCGCGGGCAGGGGCGGCACGACGGGCAGATAGAGCGCGCCGCGTTGACCGCAGCCGGCCAGCGCCAAAGCCGCTACAATCGCGCTCATCTGGAAAACGACACGCATGATCGTCCCTAAACAATTGAATCGACAGAGTTTAGCATGAGCGACACCGAATACCTGACCCGCGCCGAGGCCGTCCTGGCGGCCGTCGAGCGCTGCGTGGACGAAGCCAACGAGGGCGATCTCGACATCGATCTCGGCCGTAACGGCAGCGTGATCACGCTGAGTTTCGAGAACGGCACGAAGATCATCGTGAACCTGCAGCCGCCGATGAAGGAGGTCTGGATCGCGGCCAAGTCGGGCGGCTTCCATTACCGCTACCTCGACGGCGCCTGGCGCGACACGCGCTCGGGCGACGAGTTCTTCGAGGCGCTCACGCGCTACGCCAGCGAGCAGGCCGGCGAGCCGGTGACGTTCAGCGCCTGAACGCAGCGGCGGGGCGGCGGCCTTCCGCTATGTCTCGATGCCGCCCCCGAAGTGAAAAGAGCGACCCGCGGGTCGCTCTTTTGCTTGCGGGCGGCTGGCCGCTCGCTCAGTTGCCGCCCTGGAACAGGTTCATGATGTCCTGCCGTTCCTGCTCGTCCACGTGCGGGACCGACGCGTCCAGCGGCGAGGCGGCCTGCGCGACGCCGACCGTCGAGACGAAGCCGTGGCCCGGCGTGAACTCGGAGAAGTACAGTTCGTCGCCGATGGTGGTCACGTCGTCCGGCATCGGCATGCGATAGGCCGGCACGTTCTTCAGCGAGGGCCCCATGTAGTCGATCCAGACCGGCAGGGCCAGGCCGCCGCCGGTCTCGCGGTCGCCGAGGCTGCGCGGGTTGTCGTAGCCGATCCAGGCGATCGCGGCCAGCGTGTGCTGGTAGCCGGCGAACCAGGCGTCGCGCGAATCGTTGGTGGTGCCGGTCTTGCCGCCCAGGTCGCTGCGCTTGAGCACGTTGGTCTTGGCGCCGGTGCCGCGCTGCGCCACGCTCTGCAGCAGGCTGTTCATCACGTAGGCGTTGCGCGCGTCGATCGCGCGCGGCGCGTTCTGCTCGGCCACCAGCGGCTGGGCGCGCGCCACCACGTTGCCGCTCGAGTCGGTCACCTCGGCGATCAGGTAGGGATTGACGCGATAGCCGCCGTTGGCGAACACCGCGTAGGCGCCCGCCATCTGCAGCGGCGTGACCAGGCCCGCGCCGAGCGCCATCGGCAGGTAGGCCGGGTGGCGTTCCGCGTCGAAGCCGAAGCGCGTGATGTACTGCTGCGCGTACTTGGTGCCGATGTAGTTCAGGATCCGGATCGACACCAGGTTGCGCGAGCGCATCAGCGCGTTGCGCATCGGCTCGGGGCCGTCGAAGCCGCCGCCGTAGTTCTTCGGCTCCCAGGGCTGGCCGCCCGTCTCGGCGGCGCTGAAGAACAGCGGGCCGTCGTTGATGATGGTGGCCGGCCCCAGGCCCTTGTCGAGCGAGGCCGAGTAGATGAAGGGCTTGAAGCTCGAGCCGGGCTGCCGCCAGGCCTGCGTGACGTGGTTGAACTTGTTCTTGTTGAAGTCGAAGCCGCCCACCAGCGAACGGATCGCGCCGTCCTGCGGCACGATCGAGATGAAGGCGCCCTCGATCTGCGGCAACTGGGTGATGGCCCATTCGCCGCTGTCGGTCTTGACCACGCGCACGATCGCGCCGGGACGGATGCGCCGGTTCGGCTGCGCGCTGGCCGCCAGCGAGGCCGCGGCGAAGCGCAGGTTGGTGCCGGCGAGCGTGGCGCTGCTGCCGTCGACGAAGCTGACCTGGACCTGCTTCGGATTCGCGTCGGTGACCACCGCGGCGATCAGCTCGCCGTTGTCGGGATGGTCGAGCAGCGCGTCGTCGATCGCCTGCTCGCGCTCGGTGGCGTCGGCCGGCAGTTCGATGAAGGCTTCCGGGCCGCGATAGCCGTGGCGGCGCTCGTAGTCCATCAGGCCGCGACGCAGCGCCTGGTAGGCCAGCGTCTGGTCGGCCGAATCGACCGTGGTCACCACGTTGAAGCCGCGCGTATAGGTTTCGTCCTTGTACTGCGCGTACATCATCTGGCGCACCATCTCGGCGATGTACTCGGCGTGCACGCTGTACTCGCGCGTCGCGCTCTTCACCACCAGCGGTTGCGCCACCGCCTCGTCGTACTGCTCGCGCGTGATGAAGTTCAGCTCCAGCATGCGCTCCAGGATGTACTGCTGGCGCACCTTGGCGCGCTTGGGGTTGACCACCGGGTTGTAGGCCGAGGGCGCCTTGGGCAGCCCGGCCAGCATCGCCGCCTCGGCCAGCGTCAGGTCCTTGAGGTCCTTGCCGAAATACACGCGCGCCGCGCTCGCGAAGCCGTAGGCGCGCTGGCCGAGATAGATCTGATTCATGTAGACCTCGAGAATCTGATCCTTGCTCAGCGCGCGCTCGATGCGGTAGGCCAGCAGCATCTCGTAGATCTTGCGCGTGTAGGTCTTCTCGCTCGACAGGAAGAAGTTGCGCGCCACCTGCATGGTGATGGTGCTGGCGCCCTGGGTCGCGTGGCCGTTGGTCAGCGCCACCACGCCGGCGCGCACGATGCCGGTCAGGTCGACGCCGCCGTGTTCGTAGAAGCGCGCGTCCTCGATCGCGAGGATCGCCTTCTTCAGCGAGTCGGGCACGTCCTGGATATGGACGATGTCGCGCCGTTCCTCGCCGAACTCGCCGATCAGCACGTGATCGGCCGTGTAGATGCGCAGCGGCACCTTCGGCCGGTAGTCGGTCAGCGCATCGAGCGAGGGCATGTTCGGCCAGGCCACCACCAGCGCGTAGCCGAGCACCAGGGCCGCGCTCAGCGCCAGCGCGGCGCACAGTCCGACCAGGCCGAGCAGCAGCTTGAGCCACAGCGGCCGCTTGCGCGGCGGCGGGGGCGGAGGAGGCGGCGGCGGTTCGGCGGCCGGCGGCGGGGGCGACGGAGGTTCGGCGGCCGACGGCGGCGGGGACGTTGGATTGGTGGGTTGCATAGGCATACCGGAAAACAGTCCCGCGATTATAAACGCCCGCTATGCGCCTTCCTGGTGCAGCGCGGTGCGAGTTGTGATCGCCTCGCGCGGCCTTCGCGGTGCCCGGCTTGCTTCGTCATGGCGTGTGCGCCGCGAGGCGCGCCGGCGATGCGGCCGAGGAAGGTCGATCGGTGCCGACCTGCGTCGCTCGGCGCCGCGCATCGGCCATCCGGACGACTGCCGGAGCCGGCCGAGGATCCCGAGAATGCTTGGCAGGCCGCGCCCGTGTCGCGCGGCAGGGGAGGACCGGGATGAGGAGTCGGCGAGGATGGAGCATGAGCGGGCGGCGCGTGGCCGCCGGGATCGACGTCGGGCGTGACGCGGTGCGCGTCGCGTTCGTGAGCCGCTGCGGCAACGCGCTGGGGATCGAGGCGCTCGAGGTGGAGCCGTTCACGGCGCCCTACGACGTGACGAGCGCCGATTGGTCCGAGGTCACGCGCGCGCTGGAGACGATTTCGCAGCGGGTGCGCGGCCGGCTGCCGGTGCGCGGCATGGCGGCGGCGATGGCGCTGTCGTACCGCGAGGTGGTGGTGAGCACGCTCGATCCGGTCGTCGCGCGCCACGGGGCGCTCGAGCAGGCGGTCTATGCCGAGGCCGAGCGCAGCACGGGCATGCCCCGCGATTCGCTGGCGATCGACTGGTGCGTCAACGACATCCTCTACCCGGGCCGCCTGGTGATCGCCTCCACCGACCAGGCACGCATCGACCTGCGCGTCGACGCGGTGGCTGCCGCCGGTTTCATGCTGACCGGCATCGACGGCGAGCCGCATGCGGCGCTGCGCGCGATCCGGCAGGTCGCCGTGGCCGAGACCGAGCCCGACGAGCCCTACGTGGCGATCTGGATCGGCGAGGGCAGCGTCGATGCGTGGCGCGTCGAGGGCATGACGGTGGCCACGCACCTGAGCGCGCCTTCCGCCTCGCATGCGACTCTCGCCGAGCTGATGCGCGATCTGGCCGGGCGCGGCCTGGCCGAATGCGCCTTCGTCGGCGGCAATTTCGCGATGGCGGGCGACATGCCGCCTGCGATGTTCGCCGAGATCGCCGATCCGCTCGGCTGCCTGGTGCTGCCCTTCGAATGCGCTCCCTACTGCCGTAATCCGCACATCGACGCCGCCGCGCGTCATTCGCCGGTGCTCGCGGTCGCGTTCGGCCTCGCCCTGCGCGGGGTGTACGAATGAGCGCGCGGCGGCGGGCGCCGCTCTTGCCGTCACGCGCGGTGCTGCGCGATCCGGTCAGGCGCCGCGCCTGGCTCGGCGGTTTCAACCTGCTGCCCTACCGGCGCCGCGATGCGCGTCGCGAGCGGCGCCGGCGGCTGCTCGAGCTGGCGGGCGCCGTCGGCCTGGGCGTGGCGGGCGTCGCGCTGGCCTGCGCGATGCAGGGCCTGGAGCGCAAGCGTATCGAC